>CACZTJ010000021.1 GCA_902784065.1 uncultured Prevotellaceae bacterium
CTCGAAGTTGAATACACCCTCGTCGTCCCATCCGTGCTCGTCGTCACCAATCAGCAGACGCTTAGGATCGGTAGAAAGAGTGGTCTTACCTGTACCAGACAGACCGAAGAATATAGCGGTGTTCTTACCCTCCATGTCGGTGTTGGCAGAGCAGTGCATTGAAGCGATACCCTGCAGAGGCAGATAGTAGTTCATCATTGAGAACATACCCTTCTTCATCTCACCACCATACCATGTGTTGATGATGCACTGCTCGCGGCTTGTGGTGTTGAAAGCTACGCAAGTCTCTGAGTTCAGACCCAGCTCCTTGTAGTTCTCAACCTTTGCCTTAGAAGCGTTGTAAATTACGAAGTTAGGCTCGAAGTTCTCCAACTCCTCAGCGGTGGGCTGGATGAACATGTTCTTTACGAAGTGAGCCTGCCAAGCAACCTCCACGATGAAACGAACGCGAAGACGGGTAGCCTCGTTGGCACCGCAGAAAGCGTCCATCACATACAGCTCCTTGTTGCAGAGCTCCTTGATGGCGATCTCTTTCACCTTAGCCCAAACCTCCTCGCTCATGGGGTGGTTGTCGTTCTTGTACTCATCAGTAGTCCACCATACCTTGTCCTGGCTCTGTGCATCCTTCACGATGTACTTGTCCTTAGGTGAACGACCAGTGTAGATACCAGTCATTACGTTAACAGCGTTGAGCTCGGTGTTTACGCCCTTGTCGAAACCCTCGAGACCAGCCTTTGTCTCCTCAGCGAAGAGGTACTCATACGATGGATTGTGAGCAATCACGGTTGTTATCAGGGGCTTTTTGAAAAACCGCTGCAAAGATACTAAATTCTTTGGAATTGATAACTCCCAATTCACAATTATTAGCTTTTTTGAAATCCTTTTTGCGTTAAAGTATATAAAAAAAATAATCGGAGTAGCACTTTTGCCACTCCGACATATCAAACTTTCAGTAGTTCAGGGTTTTGCTTTTCTAATCATAGCAGTTTACCATTCTTCTTCGCCTCCTCAATCCACTTCGGCTCGATTTCCTGCAGGAAGCGCTGCTTGTTCTCATTCAGCGTCTTCATGTCGAGACCAATATACTCCTGGGCCTTTGCCTTGGTGGAGATGTCAGGCATAGGCACATCGCCGATAAAGCCATGCTTGGCTAGCACCTTCGACAGCATCAGACGGGCCTCCTGAGCCTGTACCAGTCCGTCGCTGAACAGACGTTGAACTTCCTGTGGTGCATGGAATGAAGCACCATGTGAGGCAAAGGCATAGTCCCAGCGCCATTGGCTGCTGCGGATTAGTTGCAGTATCGGCTTCATCTCGGCCTCTGTGGCACCCTTCTCCCAAGCAAACTTCGCCTCGATATGGGCAGCCGCCAGTTGCTTCTCTAACTTCGTGCGGCTCTCGCGTGTCTTGGCCTGACGCTCATAGACATTCTGTTTCAGGACCTCTGCATCCTGACGGTGACAGGTCTGACAGGTACGGTCGATATTTGCCAATGGAGAGGTAATGCGGTGGTCGCTGAACTTTACGCCGCCTTCCTGCTTGTACGGCATGTGGCAGTCGGCACAAGAGACACCACGCTGGCCATGAATGCCTTGCAGTGCCATCTCGTAGCCAGGATGCTGAGCCTTCAGAATAGGGGTCTTCGACAGTGGATGGATATAGTCGTAGAAGCCTATCGAGTCGTAATACTCCTCAGCTGCCTCGCAGGTCATTCCCTTATCCTGTGGGAACATCAGGTAGTTGGCCTTGCCGGGATTGTTGGGATCGTTGGGCTTGATGAAGTAGTACTCAGTATGACACTGGGCACAGACAAGCGAGCGCATCTCCTGATGGGTGGCCTTCTTCACATCCAGACCGCGACGAGCAAAGGCCTCGTAGAGGGCTGGACGGGCAGGACGCAGATCCATCGTGCGGGCATCGTGACAGTCGGAGCATCCGATGGTATTCACCTCCTCAGCACCCAGCTCGCTCCACTTCTTAGCGTAGAAGTTGGCGGGGTCCATCACTGATTTCGAGGCACTGAGCTCGCGCATCATACGAGGCACATCGGGACCCTTGCACGTCCAGCACGTAGCTGGCTGCATGTCGGCAGCGATGGAGTCTGGCGTAATCTGGATGCCAGGATTACCCGTACGCAGAATCTTACGCATATCCTCCAAGGCATGTTTGTGGCCGCGAGGGGTGTTGTAGTGGCGTGAGAAAGCATAGCCAGCCCATAGGATGACCATCTCTGGACGGTCGGCCAACTCATCTGTTTCCTGAGAGCCGTTGAACATTGAACGGAATGTGGTATCCTCCGTCATTGCCCACGTCTCGTACTCACGGGGATAGTCGGCCTTGAACTTCTCGTTCTGTGCTACGATACTGTCTTCAAATACCGTGCGCTTGTTGTTGAATACGCTTGCTACCTCGGCACGGCGCTCCATCAACGACGAAACGAGCAGTCCCAGTACAAAGACTACTACCATCGATCCTAAAAAGAGGATCCAACCTTGCCATTTCTTTAATTGCTTTGCCATATCTCTTACTTTTTTATTTTTCAATTCACCATATTTTGCAGCCAATCAGGTACAGGAGAGGGGGGCAATGGGGTTACACCCTCCGCATTCGGCGTAGCCATCAGTGAGTTCATACCGCCGTGGGGCACGTTGCGATGACAGTCCCAGCATACCTTTCCGCCTTTGGCTTGCTGCTGCATATATCCCATGCGCCCCGTCTTTACAAACTCTTGGTTCAGTTGTGTATGACAGCGAATGCAGTTGTCCATCACCACCTGACCCGTCAGCGCCTCTGCCATCGGGGCCTGTCGCTCCGAGTGCGTCACAAAGTAAGCCGTGTGCTTCAGTCCGTCCATCGCCTTGAAACCATAATACACAGCCAGGTTCTGATGGGGCACATGACAATCGTTGCACGTGGCACCATTCGACTGATTGTCGATACGTCCATGCGAGGAGTGGCTCCACGTAGCATAGTAAGGCGTCATGATGTGACAGTTGACGCAGGCCGACGGATTGTCGCCCACGAAATAGGTATGTGCCCTGAGCAGGTACATAAACAACCCGCCCAGTCCGCAAATCACACCTGCCACAACCAGCAGACCTACCTTTTGCCTATATGAAAACAAATCTTTAAGTGTTAATAACTGTTTCCAGCTCATACGTAGGATTATCAAGTTTGGCGGCAAATATAATCATTTATAGGGATATAAGATGGTAACAACTGTGACTCCAATCATATAATTATTGTTAATATTTGGATTTATTCACACAAAATCCTTAACTTTGGCTTCGCATTATGGATATTGACACATTGCAAGGGCTGAAACAATGCCCACTTTTCAAAGGTTTGGCCGAGTCGGAGATTATTGATCTGATGCACACGGTTCGTTACAGGGTCATACGTTGTCCCAAGGGTGAGATATTTGCCTTCGAGGGCTTGGTATGTCAATATGCTGATATCATTATCGATGGCGAGATGGTGGCAACTCTTATGGGACCCTCCGGACGTGTTGTCCGGGTGGCAACCCATCAGGCGGGCAATATGTTGGCTCCTGCCTTTCTCTTTGCTTTTGACAATCGGTATCCAGTTACAGTTGAGGCTTCTGCCAATACCACCGTCTTGCGTATGATGCCTACCGATCTTGAAAAGATACTCAATAGCGACGAGAGGCTGATGATGAACTATATCAGGATGCTTTCAAATATCATCTCTCATCTGACTAAGAAAGTACGTATGCTCTCCATGAGTGTACGTGAAAAAGTGAGCCTGTATCTAAAGGAGCAAAGCAGACAGCAACAAAGCAAGAATATCCTCCTGTCTATGTCGCGGCAGGAATTGGCCGATCACTTTGGCATTCAGAAATATTCGCTGCTGCGTTGTCTGAATGAATTAAAACAGGAGGGTGCCATCCTTGTTGAAGGACGACACATTCAAATCCTGTCGTTATAGGGGTTTATAGAGGTACCTTATTTATATATCATTATGAAATCCTCTTACATGGCAAATATTTGGAAAAAGAGGGCGTTTTTTTCTTAGGCCTAAGAAAATTTTCTGCTTGGCTATGAAAAAAGTTTTTCTAAGTGTAGTAGCAAAAAACATCTCTTAGGGCGTATTTCAAAAAATGCGACATATTACTCAATCACCTCTATATAAAAACTGAACGGACGAAAACCGTCGTTGCAGCTGATCATCGCACTCATGGGATTTTTCATCCATCCGTCGTAGAAGTTGCCCTCGCCTCGAGCCAGCGACTCCACGAACTCACGCATGGAGTACCATGCAGATGGACACATCCCTTCTGGCTGCTGTCCGTCGATGGAAACCCACTGCTGTCCCTCCCTGACATCGCAGGTGTGCTCTATCGGGTTCTCGTATTTCGCCATCAGGTCCGTATAGACTGTCTGGCGAATGGCTGTGATTCGTACCTTATTCATATATATATCCATTAGATCCGCTCGAATCGCCATTATTTTACCCCATGAACAAGCATTTTCAGGGTGTAAACGGATTTTGAGGCGGTAATAAATAGGATATCACGCTCTTTTCCGCCAAAACAAACGTTGGCTGTCCAGTCCTCGGGAATAGGGAAATGGGCTATCTTCTGACCATCCTTATCGAATACGGTTACACCGTCGCCGGTAAGATAGATGTTCCCCCGGTCATCTATTGTCATCCCGTCTGATCCCATGTCGGCAAACACCTGCCGGTTCGTCAGGTAGCCGTCTGGCTGAATGTCGTATCTCAGGATTCTGTTCGCCTTTGCCTCCGCAACATACAAATATTTCCCGTCGGGAGTCCCGACAAGGCCATTGGGCTGGTTAAGTGTAGAGTCGAGCATAATCAGCTGTTTGCCACCAGGTGCCAAATAATATAAGCCTTCTACAGGCTGCTGGCGCTCTGGGCTGCGTGTCCAATAGTCTCTCTTGAAATAAGGGTCAGTCAGGTAATACCCTCCATCCTTCGAGATCCATACATCGTTGGGACCGTTCAGTAACTTTTCGCGATAGTCGGTTATCAGTATCTGGGAATTTCCTTTCATATCGAACAACCAGAGTTGGTTGTCCATATCTGCACAGGCTATCAAGTTGCCCTGGGCATCAAAGTACATCCCGTTAGAGCGTCCGCTCTGATCGGTGAACAGTGTGATTTCTCCGGATTCGCAGTTCCAACGGTAAATCCTGTTGTTGGGCTGGTCTGTAAAGTAGACATCGCCCTTAGCGTCTGCCGCAGGACCTTCTGTAAAGCTATACGAATCAGCGACTCTTACAGGAGCTTTCCCTTCTGCAACGATATTATTTGAGGGAGCCTGAGCGCATGCACTCATCACACCAAGGAAAGTGTTGCAGGCTAATACGGATAGAATCTTTTTCATAAGTAACAGTTGTTTTTATGTTTAATGTTCATATATACGCTTAAATCTGAGTACAAATATAGTAATAATCGCTGAATTATCGCTAAACTTACCGCTATTTTTAGGATAGATTATGAATAAATGTATGGAGATAGAAATCTACCACATCTTATAAGGTATGCATAAAAACAGAGAAACGAGCCACTCTCCCGAGCCGCTCGTTTCTACTCATTACCTAACTAACCTTAGTACTTATTACTAACTAAATTAAAAATAACAATAACCATTAATCTTAATGCATGAACTTATTTCTCTGGTGCAAAGTTACGCATTAAAATCTGTCAGGACGATAAAATTTGTTTCAATTACTAACAAAAATCGTTCATCACCCCAAAAAAACTATAATTCTTTCTGTACATCAGCTTCGATGTCGCTTATTTTGTCTGTTGGCGACTAAGACTTTTCCTTGCCTTTGAAAGACTTGACCTTCATACCCAGTTTGCTTGGCATGATAGCATTGAGGAAGATGCCGACGATAGCAGCGATGGCGAGGCCTGACAGGTGGATGGGGCCGATGGCAATATCATCGTTGGCGCCATATTTCACGCCGATAGCCAGCACCAGGATAAGGGCTGCCACAAACACATTGCGTGAACTCTTCAGATCGACCTTCTCTTCCACGAGGTTACGCACACCCACAGCTGAGATCATGCCATACAGAATCAGACTGACACCGCCAATGGTGGCGGCTGGCATCAGCTGGATGAGGCAGGCAAACTTGGGACAGAAAGCCAGGACGATAGCCAGGCCGGCTGCTATACGGATGACTTTCGGGTCGAATACCTTTGTCAGGTTCAGCACACCTGTATTCTCACCGTATGTAGTATTAGCCGGTGCACCAAAGACTGAGGCAATGGCTGTTGCCATACCGTCGCCAGTAAGTGTGCGATGCAGACCTGGCTCACTCAGGAAATCCTTTCCAACGGTGGAACTGATGGCAAACATATCGCCGATGTGCTCCATGATGGTAGCAAAGGCAATGGGCATGACAGCCAGGATAGTGGAAAGCATCAGCGAGGTGTTGCCATCTTCAAGAACCGCCAAGATAGTACGATCCTTGCTGATGGGGAAACCCACCCATGCTGCTTCGCCAAGAGGTGAGAAATCTACCACACCCATGCAGGCAGCAATGACATACGACGCAACGACACCCAGCAGCACAGGGATAATCTTGATGATACCCTTGCCCCATATCGACGAAACGATAACGGTGACGATGGAGATGATGGCTAACAGCCAGTTGGTCTGACAGTTAGCAATGGCTGAACCGGAGAGCACCAGTCCGATGGCGATAACGATTGGACCCGTGACAACGGGTGGGAAGTAATGCAGAATCTTCTTGACTCCAAACGACTTGATCAGTGCCGCCATGATGAAATACATGAGTCCGGCACAGGCCACACCTAGACAGGCATAATCGAGGGCAAGCGTCTCAGAGAGCCCCTGTGACACACCCATCTCCTTGACAGAGGCATAACCTCCGAGGAAGGCGAATGAAGAGCCGAGGAAAGCAGGCACGTTCCATTTGGAGATGAAATGGAACATGAGTGTGCCGATTCCAGCGAAAAGAAGGGTGACAGATACATCCAGACCAGTAAGAAGGGGCACAAGAACTGTGGCTCCAAACATGGCAAACAAGTGTTGCATGCCAAGAACAAGCATGCGAGGCGTGCCCAGTTCGCGGGCATCATAAATAGCATTTTGTGGTTCCATGTTGCAAAATTAATGATTTCTCATGTAATCAGCGAACCTTTACGCTATTATTTGAGAAATATTAGCAGATTTTTCCTATCCCATCACCACGTCGAGCACCATCATCAGGACAAATCCGACGGCGAAACCGATAGTGCTGAGGTTGGAATGCTGACCACTGGAGGCTTCTGGGATGAGTTCCTCTACCACCACATAGAACATGGCGCCAGCGGCAAAAGCCAACATGTAGGGTAGAACAGGCATCAGTAGCGAAGCCAGCAGCAGGACAGCAATGGCTCCCACTGGTTCGACAGCACCACTGCATGAGCCGATGATGAACGACTTCCACTTGGAATTACCTGCCGCACGCATCGGCATGGAGATAATAGCACCCTCCGGTATGTTCTGAATAGCGATACCTATAGCCACAGCTACAGCACTGGCTAGTGAGATGTTCGTAGCTCCACTCTCGGCTCCAGCGAAAACCACACCTACTGCCATACCTTCTGGCAGGTTGTGGATCGTGACAGCCAAAGCCAGCATCACTGTCTTAGAGAGATGTGATCGCATGCCCTCAGGTTTGTCTGTACCGATATGCAGGTGAGGGGTCAGCTCGTCAATCATCAGCAGGAAACCCATACCCAGCAGGAATCCTACGGCAGCAGGTACCACCGACCACCGTCCACTTTCCTCCACCATCTCCATCGATGGAATCAGCAGCGACCATACCGACGCTGCCACCATCACACCTGATGCAAAGCCAAGAAGCGTTTTCTGTAATCTCGCAGACATATCGTCCTTCATCAGAAAGACGAATGCCGCTCCGAGCATGGTTCCCAATAGGGGGATGAGTAAGCCGATGATTAACGTAACCATATTAACTCACTAAAATGGTTTTTTCGCAATGCTGATTAGTATCCAAGATTTTCGCCTACAAGCACTACGGTATGGCGACCTCGTGGCGAATTCCTTAGGAAATGGACATAATTGCAGATACTGTCGGTAGAGTTACAGTTATGACATGTACCGTCAACCTGACATGGGGTTTTAATGTCGAACCGAGCAGCATTGATAGGTGACGCTGTACTTCTTACCCTTGCAAGTGCTGCTTCGACAGTCTGAGCCACCTTGTTCAGTCCGATTACAAAGATCACTTTCTTGGGGCCCCAGGTGATAGCTGCTACACGATTGCCGTTACCGTCGATATTCACGATGACGCCATCCTCCGAGATGGCATTGGCACTGCTGAGATAGACATCGGCAGAAAACGCACGAAGGTACATTTCCTGTTTCTCCTCTGGTGTCTCTACCAAATCACGATCGAGGACCTCCAAAGTCCCTCTGTCTTTCAATACTTGTGGAATACCAAGGTCGCGGACAGTCATCGTACCGCCCCATGTAACACTACTTCCGTCCTCAATAAGTTCAGATACTTTCTTCACAGCTTCCTCTGCCGTAGCACAATAGAAGCCCTCTATATGACGACGTTGTAAATTCTTGATAATAGTCTTGGCCAGACGTTCATTTCTTAGTTCCTGTGGTGTCATATTTGTTTTTTCTTTTAATTGTTGTCATATTCAATTCTTGAATTCGACGGCAAAGATACGAAAAAACATTTGTAATCCAATTTATTTCCCAAGGAATTTTGTGTCGAGGTAGTTCTGGAAGGTTTCCTTATACATCTCACCGATGGGGAGATAGGTGTCGGCATCCATGATGACCCGGTTTTTGTTAACCTCTTGAATCTTAGTAAGGTTGATGATGTAGGAACGGTGGATACGCATGAAAGTGTCGGGCAGGCGCTCCTCCATCTTCTTCATGGAGAGAAGTGTGATGATAGGTTTCTGCTCGCCTTCGAGCCACACTTTCAGGTATTCGCTCATGGCCTCGATGTAACGGATGTCACTGATACTGACCTTTACGATACGATAATCGGTTTTCAGGAAGATGGTGTCATCCTCCGTGCTTCCTGTGTTCGTGGGTTGGGGAGTTGAAGGGGTGTTTGGGGATAACCGTTCGCGGATGCGGTTGGCAGCCCGCATAAAATCCTGCAGACCGAAGGGCTTCAACAGGTAATCGACCGCATTGACCTTGAACCCCTCGACGGCATATTCTGCATAGGCTGTGGTGAAAACCACCAAGGGGGGAGCGGTGAGTGTCTTGATGAAGTCCATGCCATTGAGGTCGGGCATGTTGATGTCACAGAAGATGACATCCACTGTGTCATTCTGCAAGAACCGGTGTGCCTCCAGGGCACTCTGGCACTGGGCCGCCAGTTCGAGGAAAGGTACCTTGCCTATGTAGGCAGCTATCTGTTGGAGCGCCAGGGGCTCGTCGTCAATCGCCATGCATCTGATCATGAGAGTGGAATGATTAGTTGAACACTATAGACGTCGGTCTCGTCTTGTATCTTAAGCGTATACTCGTTGTCATAGAGGAGTTTCAGGCGCTGCTTGACGTTTGCCAGTCCTACGCCGCCCTTTTCTTCATTGGGTTTCTCTGCCTTGGAATTGCGGCAGGCAAAGTGGAGCTTCTCGCCTAGCACCTCGGCTTTCACCTCGATGAACGAGTCGTGCTGATAGCTGATGCCATGCTTGAAGGCATTCTCGATAAAGGTGATAAGCATAAGAGGTGGTATCAGTCTGTCAGGTGCCTGTGAGGGTATGTCTATACGGATCTGTACCTTATTAGTATAACGCAGGCGCATGAGGGTGATATAGTTGCGGATGAAATCGAACTCACGGGTGAGAGGCACCCCTTTCTTATCACCCTCATAGAGTACGTAGCGCATCATCTTCGACAACTCTAGGATGGTGGACTTTGCCTTCTCGGCATCGATGTCAACCAGTGCATGGATGTTGTTGAGTGTGTTCATGAAGAAATGGGGGTTGATCTGGTATTTCAGATATTCCAGCTGCTGTTCCAGATTCTCCTTCTCCAATCGGAGTAGTTTCTTCTGATCGTCGCGCGACTTGAAATAGTACTTCACGCCCAGGTTCATGCCACATATTAAGACCAAAATGACGATATGGATGATGTCGCGTTCACCGATGAAGACAGGCGGCATGTCACGATGAGGGCGGGGACCGCCATGAGGATGCTTTTTGAAACCCCGTTCATGGTGTTCAAAGGGTGGCGGCTCATGATTGAAATCTCTTTTCATGGGTGGACGATTGGTGCACTGATAGAAGGCAAAGAGCCCGATCATGCAGACCGTAAGTACAGCATACAGCCAACGCTTGTTTCGATAGATGAGCAGAGGTGCGAGGATGAAATTATGGATTAGGAAGAGCAACAAGAAGATACCCAGATAGCCCCATACCATAAGGACCTCCTGCCAGTTGAACGACAGGTCGTTGTCGCCTGCCATACGCACAAACAGGCTCAGCAGTGGCGCTGCGAAGAGTAAACTCCACAGCGCCACATAGGCCATATTCTCGTGTTTCGACTGTTTATGCATCCACATTATTAACGGAATAATCTGTTATTTATTGTGTTTGATGCCGTGACGGTTTGGGAAGAATTTCCCAATGAGAGGGTATAGCTGGAGCCGTTGCTCAGGCCTGGGGTACTGATGATGATGCTGCCATTGTTGTAAGAGTAGGGGGGCATGGTAAACGTAGCCAATGTGGTGGATCCATTTGAGATGGTCACGGTGCCGTTGGCGCTGATAGAACCAGTAGTCGTGATGATGCCTTGTGTGGTGGAACCTAAGGAGCCGTCGAAACGTCCGCCGATGCCGAAGATCTTCGTACCAGAGATATAGAGTTTCTTCTGCTCGTTGATATCGATACCAGCCTCGGCACCGCCTGCACCCATAGCGATGAGTGTGCCACCCTTCAGATACATGTCGCCGTTAGCGTCGATTCCATCGTTGTTGGTGCCTACAGCCACTACCGTTCCACCACTGATGGTGAGATCGCCAGAGGAGTTGATGGCATCGTCGTGGGCAGAAACCAACACTGTACCGTCGGTAATATCGAGTGTACCCTTACTCTCTATACCCTCGGCGTTGTTGCCTGAGGTGCGTACCATGATGTCGCCTCCCGTAATGGTGAGCACACCATGCTCGTTTTTCGTACCAATCTTGATTCCCTTTGGTGAAGAGGTATAGTCATCGTCGAGATTATCGGTATTGCCGGTATAGTTGTGGCTCTCAGTCGTACCGTTGCTATAGTAGAGTCCACCTGTGGTGATGACGCGGATCTTACCACCGCTGATATATGCCTCCCAGTCGGCTTTCAGACCCTTACCACCGCTGCCAGTGGCCTTGACATTGATCTCACCGCCCTTGATGGTGAGAATCGAGTCGCACTTGATACAGGTGGCTGCCTTGGTCTCCAGGTCTTCCGTGTCCCACTCGCCATCACCGGTGCAGACCACATTGGTGCGTCCGCCATTGATGGTGATGTTGTTGTCACAGTTGATACCCTTTGCTCCGTCGCCGTCGGTCTCCACATTGATGATACCGCCGTTGATGATCGCATCGGTGCCCTTAATGCCGTGATTGGCAGCATTCACATAGAGGTTGATGCCTTTTTCGAAGAGTACGTAGCTCTTACTGTGGATACCGTTGTTATAGACACCATAGACTTCAAGAGAACCTGAGCCGCTCACTAGCAGTTTGCCTTTGCTGTAGAGTGTGCTCTTGTGATCCTCAGCAGAGCCATCCATCAGTTTGTTGGTGCCTGTAAGCACCAGGTAGGCGGCTCCCTTGCTCTCCATGTCGAGGGCGGTAGAGGTGGGGTTGTTGATATCGGCATTGTTCAGGTTTACCATGAAATCCGTCTTGCCGTCAATGGTCAGAGAACCATTGGAAGTGGTGCCGCTGATAACATAGCACACGCCTGTGATAGAACCGTGATTGGCAGTGACGTGCCCATCGGTAACGGTGATTTCCACACCGTTCTCCGTCTTAGCCACAGGATTGGCCATGTCTATGGTTACCTGTGTGGTAAAAGTCTGTTTGCTGACATCGTCGGCAGTCTCAGGATAGTAGGCCGCTACCGTGCTGGTGGGTTCTGTAGAGGTTTTGTCGAGGGCGACCTCAAAAGAGAGTAGTTCACCAGTGCTGGCCGTTGCACCGCCAGTACCTACATTCATCATATCACCTCCAGGACCTTGCATGCCTGGATCTATGTAACTGTAGGCATTCTCGATCGGATCGTCCGAGGAACAAGCTGTCAGAATAGCCACAGATGCGAGGAACATCAATAATTTTTTTGTTTTCATCGTGCTTTAGTTTGTTTAATTATAATTTGATGGTGCAAAGGTAATACTAAACAGCCCGTGAACCAAAAACTTTCAGCGAACCTGCTTTTTTATTCAACGAAAAATGAGAAAATGTTTGGTGCGCATCACTTTTTTACGTATCTTTGCACTATGATGGAACGATGGTGGCAGCGATTAGGGATGCTTATCGTGGTAGGATGGCTAACCGGGGTATGTCAGGCGCAGACCTTCTCATTGGTGCAGAAGACCGACAGCCTGTACCTGTTGACACTGACCACCGACTCGATGAGCCACCAATGGACACTGCCTTACCCCGTCTATCGCATGGAGACGGGCGACGTGGACGGCAATGGTACCATTGAGGCTCTGGTGGGTGTGATCAAAGCCACACGCTTTTACCCCGAGAATGGCAGACGCCTGTTTATCTTTAAAAACTACCAAGGACTGGTGAGACCAATGTGGCTGGGATCGAAATTGGGTGGCATACTGCAGGACTTTCACTATCATGAGGGTCGTGTGCGCAGTCTGGAGACCAATGTCAAAGGGCAATACACAGTGGCGGAATACCTCTGGGACGATTTTGGTTTGGCCTTTGAACGTTTCCTGATCAGAGATGCCGATGAGGCAGAAGCAAGACGAATATTTGAACCGTAAACTATAAGTGTGATGAATATGAAGAAATTTTTAGTAACCATGTTGTGTCTGATAGCCATGACGGCTACGGCACAGAAAGCACAACACGTGATGGTACCCGGCAAGGGGAATATCGACGTGGAGCAGTTGAACAAACGTGTGAACCTGAATCAGGACATATCACAGCTGAGTCTGACAGAACTGCGTGTGCTTCGTAACAGTTTCTATGCCCGTGAGGGCTACCCCTTCCGTGACGCTTTCCTGCGTGGCGTTTTCCAGTGTACTTCATGGTATGACTCGCTGATGTGGGCTCGCTGGGCTAAGGTGGAAGATTTGATGTCGGGCTATGAGCGTGATGATTACTATAAAGCTGATGGCAAGGTGCCCTTCAAGATCAGTAAGTCGGAATACGCGTTCATCAACAAGTTGCAGGCACGTGAGAAGGAACTGAAGCAACAGAACTTTAAACCTCGTGTGAACGGTCATCGTGTTAATATGGATAATGTGGTGAATGCCATGCAGATGACAGATTTCGATGCCCGACTGAAGGATAAGTTGGGTCGAAACGGCTTTGCCATCGTACCCGCCCAGCACAACCAATTGTTCCAGGTGTATGAGACCAATGACTATACAAACTTCCCCAACTTCGTGACCACTGATCTCTACCTGCAACTGTATCATCTCTATTTCGACTGTCTGTTGCGCGACATCGAACAGGAGAAACTTCACAACGTGGTGCTGCAGCTGTGTGAGCGAGGACGGCAACTGACCAATGGTACGACACCAGAACTGCAGTGGCTGAAGACCTACTTCGATGTGGGTTATGCTTTGATCAAAGGCGAAAAGGGTGCTGCAGGTACTGTGGCCGATGAGGTAGAGAAAGTGAATGCGGCAAAAAGCGAAAGGTCTGAATATCTCGGCTATATCGAAATACCTTTCTCTTATCCGTTGTTCCGTCCGCGTGGACATTATACACGCAATGATACGCTGAAGACCTACTTCAAGGCGATGATGTGGCTTCAGACGGTGCCATTCGGAACAGATAACCCCTCGCAGTTGCAGACAGCCCTCGTGTTGGCTGAGCTCACAGCGGGAGATTCCAAGATGCGTGAACTGTACCAACAGTTGTTTGAGCCTATGACATGGCTCTTTGGCGCACCAGACAATATTACCATCATGCAGGTGCATGAGTTGATGAAGGGGCGCAAGGCCAGTGAACTGATGAAGAATAAGAAAGCGATGGCCCAGTTGCGTAGTGAGATTGAGTCGTTGGCCCAGAAGCAGACACGTATCCATCCGAAATTCGAATATACCAGTCCGTATAAGATCAATCTCCTGCCCCAGCGCTATATGCCTGACAGTGAGGTGTTGCTTGAAATGGTGGATTACGACAACCGCCCCACCCAGCGAGCCTTGCCGAAGGGACTTGACGTGATGGCCTCGATGGGGGTGAAGTCTGCTGAGCGCATCCTGCTGGAAGAGTTGGAAGAGGCGAAGCAGTGGGATGGTTTTGTGGCGGCTTTGGGCAAGATGAAGGAGCGCATGAAGGAGATCGACTGGCAGCAGACGATCAGTACCCGATGGATAGATGCTCTGAAGACGGTGAACGATACTTGTAAAGGTTATCCCTACTTCATGCTCACACCTGAGTGGCAGAAGAAGGACCTGAATGCGGCGCTGGCATCTTGGGCAGAGCTGAAACATGATGCCATCCTTTACGCCAAGCAACCCTTTGGAGCAGAGTGTGGCGGAGGCGGTCCCCCAGAGCCTGTGGTGACAGGTTATGTGGAGCCCAATGTAAAGTTCTGGCGCAAAGCTATCAGTCTGCTTCAGGCAACTGCCGACGTGCTGGAGCGCTACCACCTGACCACCGAGAAAGGTGAGAATGCCACCACCCGCCTGAAAGAGGAGGCTGAATTCCTGTTGCGAGTCAGTGAACGTGAACTGACCGGTAAAAAACTGGAGGAAGCCGACTACGACGAGCTGAAGCATATCGGAGCGACATTTGAGAATATCTCACTCGATTTGGTACGTGACAAGGATATGTACCTGATGGGCTGGGATGATGTGGAAGGCACCGACCGTAAGGTGGCACTGATTGCTGACGTCTATACTGCCAATGCCGACAATAATCCAGAACATAGTGTGATGTATGTGGGTGTGGGTATGGCTGACGAGATCTATTGCATTGTAGAGGTGGATGGTTATCTCTGGTTGATGCGTGGTGCCGTGCTCTCCTATCGTGAGACCAAACGCCCCGTGGATATGCTGAGACTGACCGACGAGGAATGGCAGAAGACGATGGAGACAAATCCTGAGGAGGGTCGTCCCGTCTGGATGAAGGATATTATAGTGCCACTGAAGGAAGTGCCCCATACGAATGAGCGCTTTTTCTATAGTACTGGCTGTTAGCTCGTTTGTCATCACACTGACGGGCGATATCCTGCTCGATCGTGGGGTGCGTCAGGTAGTGGAGCAGAAGGGCATCGATCAGTTGTTCTCCCCAGAGATCGATTCCGTGTTCCGTACCTCCGATGCTGTAGTGGGTAATCTGGAGTGCCCCGCGACGAAGATCCATGCCCCTGTGTTTAAACAGTATATCTTTAGGGCAGAACCCGAATGGCTGAATGACCTGAAACGTCATGGTATGACCCACCTGAATCTGGCTAATAACCATTCTATCGACCAGGGCCGCAAGGGATTGGTGGACACCAAAGAGAATATCATCAAGGCAGGCATGACCCCTATCGGGGCAGGTCAGAACCAGGAGAAGGCCGCGACACCCGTGCTGCTGATAGACAGTCCGCGACGGGTGTGGCTGCTGGCCTCGTTGCAGATGGCACTTGAGAACTTTGCCTTCCTGCCTGACCAGCCTTGTGTGAGTCAACAACCGATAGAAGCCCTTTGTCAGCGCATCACCCAGTTAAGGCAAGCCGATCCAACGTGTTATATCATCGTGAGTCTGCACTGGGGATGGGAAAACCACTTGGAGGTGGTCCCCCGTCAGCGGTATGAGGCCCGTCAGCTGATAGATGCAGGTGCTGATTGTCTGGTGTGCCATCATACGCATACCAGACAGCCAATGGAGACTTATCAAGGGAAGCCAATTTTCTATAGCTTGGGGAATTTCATCTTTGATCCGAGGAATGATCTCAATAGCCATGGGGCGATGGTGAGACTTACCATCACGGAGCAAGGGGCTAATGCCGAGGAGATACCTATTGTGATCAGACAGTGCCGGCCCGATCTTGAGAAGTGAGATCGGAGGGACTGACACCGAATTCATCCTTGAAGCATTTCGTGAAGTAGCTTGGGGCGGTAAAGCCTACTTCATAGGCTATTTCAGAAATACTCTTGTCAGACCCTTGTAATAAGCGACGTGCCTTGTGGAGACGGGCAGTACGTAACAGTTCCACTGGTGATTGGCCGGTGAGTGCCTTCACCTTTCTATATAATTGTACGCGTGAGAGACCGAGTTCGGCGCCGATATTCTCCACACCGAGTTCGCTGTCGGACATGTTCTGTTCGATGAAATCGCGGAATTTGATCATAAACGTATCTTCTTTCTTCTGGGGCTCCTCAATCTGGGGCTCCACTTCCTGGGGCCTTTCTACCTGTGGCTCTTCATTGCCAAAAATATCCTTCAGACGCAGACGGTTCTTCAGTAGGTTGTCGATACGGGCCATCAATACCTCAGCAGAGAAAGGTTTGGTGATATAGGCATCGGCACCACTTTCATAACCCTCCACCTGATGTTTGCTCAGGGCGCGTGCCGTGAGCAGGATGACGGGGATGTGTGAGGTGGCGATGTTATTCTTTATACGTTGACAAAACTCCAAACCGTTCATTATGGGCATCATAACATCGCTGACAATCAGGTCGGGCACGATCTCATTGGCTAGTGCGAGCCCCTGTTGACCATCCTCGGCCTCGTTTACCTGATAGCGGTCTTTCAGGATGCGACGCAGCAGGGTGCGGATATCTGCATTATCGTCAACGATGAGAATAGTATTTGGTAGGTTCCCGTCTTTTTGGGCTGTCGGCAGATTGACGGTGGTAGGAGCCATGACAGGATTCTGCTGGTCTGCGGCAAGGATGTCTAGACTACCTGTGGCCTGAACGTCGAGCATCTTATTGATAAGTTCTATCAGTTGGTTGGTGTTACGTCGCAACATGTAGTAGAGGTCCTTCGTCTCAGGACTGGCATTCTTGGCTTCCTTCGTCTCTGTCAGTTCTTCTAGTGGTCCCTGTATTAAGGTCAACGGTGTGCGTAGCTCGTGGCTGACCTGGGTGTAGAAGTCAAGTTTCTCACGTTCCATCCGGTTACGCTCATCGGTGATGCGGGCTTGTTGTAGGAAGTGGTAATAGATACCAACAATTATAAGGATTAACAGGAAAACCAAAATAACAGCCAGAAATGAGATGATCTTCTGGGTGCTGAGTTTTTGGATATAAGCGTCGGTCTTCTCCTTTAGGCGTGCCAGACGTAGCGATTGGCGCATCACTTCGTCACTCTCCAGCATCAGCACGTTAGCATTCTCACTAGTCACGATGGCCGATGTGAGCATGATCTCTTTTTCGTATGGTTTTCCGTCGAGAATGTCGAGGGCCAGCTTCAATAGCTGGTCGCCACGGGTGGGGTAGATGTAAGAAGCGTCTAGAATCTCGTCACGCACCATCTGGATGCCACCATCCTTGCCGGGTAACCCGTCGATACCGCAGAAGAGTGGCAGGTGGGCAATATTTGCTTCAAGGAAAGCCCTACGGGCACCGATAGCCGAGCGGTCGTTGTGTGCAAACACCAGATCGATGTCCTCAAGCCTGCCCTTATAGTTCTTCATGGCTTCGTAACCTCTCTCCTCCGTCCAGTCACTTTGGAGGGTTGCCACAATCTTAACGCCAGAATCCTTCAGGGCATCGGTAAAACCTTTATGACGTTCTTCGGCAGGAGAGGAGCCCTTGAGACCGAGGATTTCAATCACACGTCCCTTTCCCTTGAGGCGCATCACCACATAATCGCCCATAATATGGCCAATCTCGTAATTGTCGGCACTGACGAAGGCTGTGTATTTAGGGGAATCGGTCTTGCGTTCGAATACAATCACTGGGATGCCCTGATTGTAGGCGCGATTGATGGCGGGGGTGACAGAAACCAGTTGGTTGGGTGCTACAATGAGCAGCTGGATACCGCTCTCTACCAGACTGTCAATCTGTTGGATCTGTAGTTTGGAGTTGTCGCGTGCTGTCGCGAATCGAAGTTCCACACCATCATGGAGGGTGCTCTCAAGCATCATCTCAGAGTTCTGCCAGTCGCGCCAGATGTCCTCAGAACACTGGGATACACCAATAACGTATTTCGTTTTCCGATTGGTGCATGCACTACAGATTATGGCCGTAATAATAGTTAGGTATATAAGGTTCCGTTTCATCGGTTTTTGGTTTTCTGCTGCAAAGATAAGGATTTTTTTGAATATTTGCTATATTTCTCTATTTTTTTTCTTATATTTGCACCCAAACAAACTTAAAACGATATAAGAATGGAAGTAATTAATTTCTCTGAACAGAACAGTATTATCAATCAGTACATGTCAGAACTCCGCGATAAGAGTTACCAGAAAAACCGTCTGACCTTCCGCCATAATGTGGAGCGAATTGGTGAACTGATGGCCTATGAGGTATCCAAGAAGCTCGAGTATAAACCCAAGACAGTGACGACGCCCCTTGGCACACTGGATATCCCTCTGCCAAAGGATGATATCGTGCTGGGTACCGTACTCCGTGCCGGACTGCCATTCCATCAGGGATTCCTGAATATCTTCGACCGTGCCGACAATGCATATGTCTCAGCTTTCCGTATGTATATCAACCGTGAGCATACAGAGGTGGGAATCCAAGCCGACTATATCGCAGCACCCAGCGTGAAGGGTAAGACCCTGATTATTGCCGACCCCATGCTGGCAACGGGTGGTTCTATGGCAGCAGCCATCGATGCCCTGCTCATGTCAGGTAAACCGAAAAAGATTCACGTGTGCTGTATCATTGCCGCTCCTGAAGGTATCGAGGTGGTGAAGGAAGCACTTCCTGAGGATGCTACCATCTGGTGTGCCTCTATCGATCAAGGCATGAACGAGCAGAAGTATATCGTTCCTGGATTCGGTGACTGTGGCGACCTTTGTTTCGGTGAGAAAATGCAGAGCTTCCGTAAGATAGCAGAAAAGCGCTAGGCCTATGCTCCAGGTGCGATGTAAGAACAACGGTATCACCAAGAGTTTTCCAGAGGGCAGTTCGCTGGTAGAAGTCTATTATGCCTATGCCGACGAATTGAAGATGCCCTATCCCGTAGTGTCGGCAAAGGTGAATAATGCCTCACAGGGACTGAAATACCGGCTGTTCCATAATCGTGATGTGGAGTTTATTGATGCTAGCGACGGTTCAGGTCGACGCGTTTATGTGCGCTCGCTCTGTTTTGTGCTCTATAAGGCTGTGAGTGATATTTTTCCCGGTTGCAAGCTCTTTATAGAGCATCCTCTCTCTCGTGGCTACTATTGTAATTTCAAGAAACGTTCTGGCGAACCTCTCACTGAGACCGACCTGAAACGTATATGTACCCGTATGCAGGAGATCATCGATGCTGATATGCCTTTCCGCCGCACTGAATCCACCACTGAGGAGGCTATCCGTGTGTTCCGCGAACGGGGTTTTACCGATAAAGTCAAGCTGTTGGAGACTAGCGGACAGGCCTATACAGACTATTATACTTTGGGCGATACGGTGGATTACTACTATGGTCCTTTGGTGCCGTCGGCAGGTTATCTGAAGATTTGGGGACTGGAACGCTATCAGGATGGTATGCTGCTACGTGTGCCCGACAAGCAGAACCCGTTGATGTTGGCAGAGAAGGTGGAGCAACCCCGTACCTTCGAGGTGTTTGCAGAAAAGGTGCGTTGGGATGTCATCATGCGCCTCTCGAATGCGGGCGATGTGAACAAGGCAATCCTCCGAGGTTATGCCTCAGAACTGATCCAGGTGAGTGAGGCACTCCAGGAAAAGAAGATCGTGAAGATTGCCGAGGAGATTGACACCCGTTTCCATAATGGTGTCAAACTGGTACTGATCACTGGCCCGTCGAGTTCTGGCAAATCCACATTCTGCAAGCGTCTGTCGATCCAGTTGCTTGCCTGTGGACTCCGACCACTATCGTTCTCTACCGACGACTATTTTGTGAACCGCGTGGACACGCCGAAGCTGCCTAACGGACAATATGATTTCGATAATATCGAGACTGTGGATTACAAACTGTTGGGTGATCATCTGGCGCGTTTGATGAACGGTGAAATGGTGGAGGTACCCGAATATAACTTCGTGACGGGTAAACGTGAGTATAACGGAAAGCGACTACAGCTGAAGAGTGACAGTGTGTTGATCATAGAAGGCATTCATGCCCTGAACCCGTTGCTCACAGCGGGTGTTGACGATACCTTGAAATACAAGATTTATATTTCTGCCCTGACCAGTATCTCGCTTGATGACCATAACTGGATTCCTACGCAGGATAACCGTTTGTTGCGTCGTATCATCCGCGACTATAACAAGGGCGCTTTCACCGCCCGTGAAACCATCAGCCAGTGGAAGAGCGTGTGTGAGGCCGAGGAGCAGTGGATCTTCCCCTTTCAGGAAACTGCCGATGTGATGTTCAATTCTGCACTCAACATCGAGTTTGCCGTGTTGCGCACCCACGCCGAATTGATCCTTTCGTCGGTGCCAAAGAACTGTGCGGAGTATGCTGAGGCTCACCGATTGCTAAAGTTCATCCACTACTTCATCCCCATCAGCGACAAAGAAATACCACCTACGAGTATCATGCGGGAGTTTGTAGGCGGTAGCAGTTTCAAGTATTAAAAACAATAATCCCTGCCAATCGGCAGGGATTACTATTTGTATTTAGATCAATTTCAGTGTTCCCATCAGATAGACGAGACCGAAACCAAGTACCATCGAGATGACACCCATGATGATACCTACCTTTGCCATTTCGTTCTGCTTGATATGACCTGTAGCGAAAGCCAAAGCATTCGGTGGGGTAGAGATCGGCAGGATCATAGCTGATGAAGCTGCGATGGCTACACCAATCAATACAGTTCCTGTGCCACCAATGGGGTCGAGCTTGTCGCCCATAGCACCGCAGACAACAGCCAGGATAGGCATCAGCAAAGCTGCAGTAGCAGAGTTTGAGATGAAGTTCGACAACATATAGCAGATAGCACCACCAAGTATCAGGATGAGCAACGGCGAGAACTCGCCGAAGGGAATGCTCTCTACTGCATTAGCAGCCAAACCAGAAGCATTCAGACCATAACCGAGGGCGAAACCACCAGCTACCATCCAGATCACACTCCAGTTAATCTGCTCCAAGTCACGCTTGTTAATAACACCAGTAAGAGCAAAGATACAGAAAGGAACCATAGCTACAGTGTTGGCGTTGATACCGGTAAAGCGGTCTGACAACCAGAGTGCAACGGTGAGGATGAAGGTGAAGATGACCACTTTTGACTGGTGGGAACATGAACATCATCCACTGACCGAAGCCGAGACCCATGTTCAATCCCTCAGGATCATTCAGGTACTTCAGGGCGATATTGTTTGGAGGTGTACCGATAGGCGTACCCATACCACCGAGGTTGGCGGCTACAGGAATCGACATTGCCAACGCAATACGACCCTTACCTTCAGGGGGCAACTGACGGAACACTGGTGTCAGGAACGTCAGCATCATAGCGGCAGTAGCCGTGTTAGAAACGAACATTGAGAACAAACCTGTTACCAGCAGGAAGCCCAGGAGCACCATCTCACTCTTCGTACCGAAAGGACGCAGCAGTACTTTAGCCAACTGGGCATCGAGCCCCGTCTTCGTAGCAGCGATAGCCAGCACGAATCCACCGATAAACAGCATGATAACAGGGTCGGCAAAGCAGGCCATTACCCCTTTATAAGATAAGAGCTTACCAACCTCTTCCTCATTGACCATCGGAGAAATACCACTATCCGTACAGAATAGCAGCATCAGCACCATGATGGCGATAGAAGTGGCCCATGATGAAACAATCTCTAGAATCCACATCAGTGTAGCAAATGCAAAGATGGCAATGACACGCTGCTGGATAACGGTAAGGTTCTGAATGCCGAACCATTCGGTAGGCATGTTCCAGAGTAGGAGAGTAACGATAGCCACAAGGGCGATTTTGATGACACGCTTAGAGCTATCTTCTGGATGATACTTCCTCTGGTGACGCATCTTATGATACGTTTCTACCAGATTAAAGCCTTCGTAAATATGAAACATATAATTATTTAGATTTTTATTGAGTTTATATTAGAAAAATCGTGTGCAAAGTTACGAAGTTTTTCTGATTCCACCTTTGGATGCACGAATTATTTAGTGTATAAAATACGTTTAAAACCCGAATTTTCTTTTCCGTGCTATCAATAAGTCAACGATTGTTATGTGGACTTTGCAAAGTCACAAAAATAGATAGACTACGCCACCAGTGGGACATAGTCTATCTAAAGGATAAAGAAAAAGCAACTGACTTATTTCTTGAATGCCTCGTCCAGATCGGGATAAGAGACTTTCTTTGCATCATCGAGTTCGAGGTAAGCGCGCTCGGTAAAATGTAGCAGTCCTGCCACGAACGAAGAAGGCCACTGACGTACCATGCGGTTCATCTTTGTGGCGGTATCGTTATAAACCATACGGCTCATGCGTACCTTCTCTTCATAGTCGCGCATACCATCCATAGCCTCTTGATAAAGTGCATCGGCTTTCAGATTAGGGTAAGCTTCACCGATAGCAATCAGCCGGCCTAACACTTGTGAGATGGCGCCCTGCTGTTCATTGACCTGTTCAGCAGTGGTAATGTTGCCTTGACGACGCTCACGGATGGTGTTAATCAGTGTCTCTGATTCATGGCTCGCATACTGGGCAGCTGTCTTAGCAAGTGCTGTAATGGCATCCCAACGGGAGTTCAACTGTACAGCAATCTGGCTCATAGCGTTCTTACAGAGCTCATCCAGATGAACAAACTCACGCTGAGTCGAGATGATATAGCCTGCTACTAGAATCGCAAGGGCTATAATGATGAAAAGAATAATTGTTGCCATAATCTTATGATTTTATGCTAGCGCACTTCCCAGATATCGTTGGTTTCGAGGAGCTCTGTGAAGTTGTGATACTTCTTCTGGGAAGAAACTTCTTCTACCTGAGCATAGACAGCATCGTTGTAAGTAGGTGCATCAACGTCACGGATCACACCGAGAGCAATGGGGAAACCATCGTTGTTACCCATCAGGGCGAGTTTCAGCTGCAGAGTGTTGTCCTCGCAGTGAGCATCGTGAACGAGAATATCGTCAATGGTATAGCCATCCTTACCAATCTCAACCACCTTCAGTCCGAAGCCCTGCTGTACCAGACCGAACTCATTGTTCTCGCCGAATACCAGCTTTTCACCATGCTTTACATAGATGGCGTTTTTCTTGCGACCCTCGTTGTTGTAAACCACATCGTGGCAGTGGTCGTTGAAGATGACACAGTTCTGCAGAACTTCAGTGACGCTGGCACCCTTGTGCTCGTAAGCAGCCTTCAACACCTCAACAGTACCCTTGGCATCGGTAGCCACACAACGTGCGAAGAAGTGTCCGCGTGCACCAAAGCAAAGCTCGGCAGGACGGAAAGGATCCTCTACGGTGCCGTAAGGGCTCGACTTAGAGACGAAGCCACGGGGTGAGGTAGGTGAGTACTGACCTTTGGTCAAACCGTAGATACGGTTGTTCAGGAGAATCATGTTCAGGTCGATGTTACGACGGTTGGCATGAATAAAGTGGTTACCACCGATAGCCAGACCGTCACCATCGCCAGATACCTGCCATACGGTAAGGTTGGGGTTAGCCACCTTGGCGCCTGTAGCAATGGCAGCGGCACGACCATGAATGGTGTTCATGCCATAAGTAGCCATGTAGTGAGGCAGACGGCTCGAACAGCCGATACCAGAGATCACTGCGACGTTCTCAGGGGCTACGCCGATCTCGGCCATAGCCTTATGGAGTGAAGCCAGGAAGAAGTGGTCGCCACAACCAGGGCACCAACGGGGCTGG
>CACZTJ010000022.1 GCA_902784065.1 uncultured Prevotellaceae bacterium
TATGTCAACGTGAACATCCACGCTGCAGAGAATGCCGATCGTCTGGCTACGCTGGCGCAGCTGCCTGACTCTTGTGTGGCTTCAGCCGAGTGTCTCAATCGTCAGCGTAAGGTGTTTGAGGAGTATGGTGTGTTCTCACCTGCTATGATCGACGGCATCATCGCCCAGTTGCAGGCCTTCGATGACAAGACGCTCCGCAAGAATATCGAGAACTACCCAGAGGAGATCCAAAAGCTAGTCAATCAGTATTTCCATTGCGGCTAAAAGAGATCTCTCGCCAATGGGATAAAGCAAAAAGCGTTCTGGAGGAACATTCCAGAACGCTTGCTTATTGTTTGATGAATAAAAGATGTTAGCGGTAAGGCCAAATATATTTTTTGACCACTTCCCAGAAGGTTTCTTCTTTCGTTGGCTCTCGACCTTTATCACTTGATGCCTTTATGACTTCGCACTTTGAAGCTTCATACTGGGAGGCTTCTCCTATACCTATGGTTCTTGCATTTCCACCAGTGGTAAACACGAATGAGAAAGCTACTGCTGCAAGTGTGCTCATGAGCATCTTCTTTGCATTAAAACTATTTGTCTTCATAACTTTAATCTTTTTAAGGTAAGGCGGTTTTGGGGGATAAGCAAATAATTAAAGGATTAATGCTTGAAGTAGATGCGACAGCCTAACCAATTCGCGACAGAGTTGGTGGTATGGAGCTTTTGAGTGTCGTAAAACTAAATCACTCCCCCATTCGATTAATGATAACTATCAGTCCGACGGCTTCGGACTGGCAGTCCGTAACTAACGAACTCGCAGTCCGAAGTGACGGACTAAAAAACCTACAGGATTATTCTATCGCGTTAATACCTGCTCCGATAAGATAAAGGCTTTAGAACCACTTCATCAGCGAACGGAGGTAGGCTGTGAGTTCGGTAGCCATCTTTTCGTCTTCATAGATGTTGGGGTGATAATCGTTACCATAGAACTCTTCACCTGAAATGGGTGCCATATCGAAACGATAGATCGCCTTGTCGCCAGCTTTATGAGCCTCAGCAGTCACTTCATCAAGCAGTTGTTTGACATCCTGCAACTCTTTATTGTAGAGCATAGAACCCGACAGAAAGACAATCTTTGCCTTCGGATTATGGTCTCGCACCTGCTTCAGGAGCTTCTGATAGCCCTGTTTCAGGAGATCCAGATCATAGTTGTTCGTTGAAGTATCGTTGGTGCCGAGATTGATACAGATGACATCGGGCTGATAGCGGCTGAAGTCCCACTTCTCACTGAGGAACGTCGCCTCCTGACGGAGTTCAGGTTTCCAGGCATAGCCTGTATATTCGTATTGCATAGGCATGCAAGAACCTGGCGAACCCGTCTTGGCCTCACCATAGTTACGATAGGCACCAATACCGCTGCGAGCCACCACCCAGTGCTGGGCTTTGAGGTTGCGTGCTGTGATGGAGGCATAAGAGTAATAGTGATTCTCGGTGGCGTAATCGAAACCTTCCTCCTTCTTCAATCCCTCGTTGCCATAGCCACAGGTGATGGAATTACCGATAAATTCTATCTTCCTTGAGGGAAGAGCAGGTGTCTCCATGAGCTTTTTGCCCTTGTCGAGCACAAAGCCCCAGAACTCAGGATAGAACTCATAGCCCTCGATGGCATACATCAGTTTGACTGTATGCACGCCATTAGGAAGTGCTGTAGCAAGGGTTACCACAGAGTCGCGTTCTCCACGAAAGGCCACCTTGAATGGTTCGGCCTGATCGATCTGAGCCATAAAATAACCACTACGGGGTTTGGCTATCATACGCAATGACGTTCCCTCGAACGACGCAATGATCTGAACACCAGGGAAGTTCCAAGCGGGTCGTTCTGGATTGGTAAAGCTGATACGACCCGTATATTGGATTTTCGGATCAGTAGGACTGATGATACTACCCCTGATGGGAACTGTCTCAATAGCAAAGGCGCCCAAACACAATATGCTCAGTAGCGCCGTAAATAACTTTCTTTTCATGTCTTATAATCTGTTCTTATTGTTTTCTGAAAATGGCTGTCCATCCACCACCACTACTCAGATGAACTTGCAGTTGGTCACGTCTTGAAAACGTCTGAGTCGTGTGCTTATAGTCTGTGGCATCCTTCTGGGCATTCACGCCATCAGCAAAGATGTCTGCAGCAAATTGTCCTTCTCCGAGGAAAGAGAGATTGATGGTCAGGTCGCGTGGTGTCCAGTCTGTCATAGCAGCAAGATACCATGTCGTTCCCTTGCGACGGGCAATCACTGTATATTCACCTAACTGACCATCAAGAGCTACCGTCTCATCGAATGTAGTGGGGATTTGTGCGATGAAATCCGTACATTCTTGATTTTGCATATACTTTGTCGGACTATCGGCCAGCATCTGAAGCGGGGCCTCAAAGGTGGTGTACATCGCCATCTGGTGCACACGAGTACCCTGACTCATCGGATGATCATTGTTGCCGAAGAAATTATCCTTCATGGCGTTCATCATCGCGCCGGGGGTATAGTCCATCGGTCCTGCAAGCATACGCAGATAGGGCGCTGTCACATCGTAGCGGGGCTGGTTGTGCAACGGACCATCGCCAACACGGGGCTCCCACTTGGAGTTCTCAAGTCCTTTCACACCTTCGAAATTAAAGATATTCGGATAGGCCCGTTGGATACCAACGGGCTTCAGTCCGTGGAAATCAAGGTAGAGATGATGCTTGGCAGCACAGGCAGCCACCTGATAGGCTGAAGCTATCACTTGTTGGTCATCACGATCAAAGAAATCCACCTTAAAGCCTTTGATACCCATATCGGCATAATGCTTCATGACGGTCTCAGTTATGGTATTTCCTTTCTCAGGATCATTACCAATGAGATTCCGCCAACTGGACCAAAGGATGATGCCCACCCCCTTTTCTCGTCCGTATGCTATCAGACGAGGCAGGTCGATGTCAGGACTGAGGTCTTCCATCAGCGACTCCTTGCCACTCCAACCTTCATCGATAATGATGTATTCGATCTTATTTTTGGCGGCAAAGTCTATATAATATAAATAGGTGTCGGTATTCATTCCTGACTTGAAATCAACACCAGTGATGTTACAGTTGTTCCACCAGTCCCACGCCACCTTTCCTGGCTGAATCCAAGAGAGGTCGGAGATTCGACAGGCAGGTGCAAGGCGCTGTGCCATATCGCTGTTGAGGATATCTGCATCCCTTTCGGTAATGACGACAGCACGCCAAGGTAGGGACTGTTCACCATTGAGTTTGGCAATATAATCGGCACGCTTTGTGGGTACAAGGTTCAACTGATCGAAACCACCTACCTCCTGAGCAAGTGGATAAGGGGCAAACTCTGCCTTTAACGCGTGAGGTGATCCTTTTTTCAAGAACATGCCAGGATAGTTCTCTACACCAGCATCCATCACGATAGCCTTCATACCGTCTGGCAGGCAGACCGCCAACGGCGTGATGGCCAATGAATCAGAGTACATCTTTGACAAAGGTACCTCATCATAATAGGACTCGAAGGAATAGCAATAACTCTCACCGCCACGATTGTCGTTGACATATGGGATAAAGGCTGGATAGTCGTCAGCAAAACAAAATTCTACGGTTTCATCAGTCACAAAAGATGCTTTCTTCTCCTTGGATATCAGACGATAGGCAGCGCCATCGTTATAGGCACGTATCTCGATGGTGAATTTCTGGGTGGTATAGAGCAACAACTGACCATACGCATCGCTGATGTTTAGTCGTTTATAGAAAGGATTCTTAAAACTATTATCCACAGAGTACTTAGCCACCTTTCCTACCGTTCCCAAGTCAACGGTCTTCTTACCTTGCACCATACGAATATCTATCGTGGATGGTAACAGCACCTGACGGCCGTCATAATCAACCGACCACTGCACTGCTGTATTAGTAGTCACCGTTACTTTCACCTTTCCATTAGGTGAGCTTACCTCATAGCTTCCTGCAGAGACAGCCATCGCCGTCAAACAGAAAAATAACAGCATCTTAGTTCTCATGTCTTGTTTCGTATTTTAAGCTATTCAATAAATTTGGGTTATTGTTGGCGCAAAGATAAGGAAAAATAACATAAATAAGGTTTTTTATCAGAAAAATATGCATCTTTTCAATTAAATTGCCTATCTTTGCAACGGAGAGAAATAAATAAAGATGGAAAGGAACGTACTAAAAGCCCTACAATTGTGCCCGCTCTTTGAGGGGTTTGCTGCAAAAGACATTGAACAAATGATGGACAGTATTTCTTATCAGCTCATCAGACTTGATAAGAAAGAGGTGTTTCTGCCAGCAGGAACACCATGTAAGTTTGCAGATATTGTTATAAGTGGTGAAATCATTGCTCGAATGGAGGGACCGTCGGGTAAGTATATGCAAATAACATCTAGAACTACAGGTTGGCTATTGGACTCCGCTTTTATCTTTGGTAAGAACATAACTATCCCTGTCAATATGGTAGCTACCAAGCCGACAACGATTCTCCGAATGAGCCCCCAATCTATGCAGATGCTTCTCAATATTGACGAACGCTTCAGATTCAACTTCATTCAGCTCTTGTCAGGATTCTGCGATAACCTGGCACGCAAGGTCCGTATGCTAACACTTCATACCGTGAGGGAGAAAGTTGCTATTTTCCTGTTGGAGCAATCCAAAATGAAAAATACCGATGACTTTTTGCTGCAGAAATCACGTCAGGAGATTGCAGACTCATTTGCCATCCAGAAATTCTCGCTACAAAGATGTTTGAAAGAGTTTGCCGCTGATGGTGTCATCAAACTTAAAGGTAAACAGATAACCATCCTTGACAAACAAAAGTTGATGGCTTTGGCTCACGACAAAGAAGCAAGAGCTATTTCCGCCAGAAAAAAGGGGTGATATCCTCAAATGTGCCCTTTTCGTTCCGGCGATAAAGGCGCTGGTTGGTGGTTGGCTTCTTCAAAGGACCAAGATGCTTAATAAAGGGCCCGATCTTGATATAGTCGAAATCCTGTTTATTGATGAGTGGTGAGATAATGGTCTTTCCACTATACCAGGCCACTTTGAATTCTGGGTGCTCCTCATGGATATACTGAGCCAGTTGGTTTACTCCTTTGGGGTCGCTATCGCCTCCCATAAAAGAGATACAAGTGATGTCTTTGCCATATTCAGCGGCAAAGCTATCAATGGCATCTGTATTCAGCGGCAGGCCGATATCTTCCCACAGATAATGGCTATGACACCCAGGACAGTGACACGGGCAATTAGAAATATTAATTGCCAGTGTCACCTCGTTGGGTATCTCCTGAAAAACTATACCTGTATTGACGTACTTCAGCATCTGTTAGTCAGCCATTGCATAATAACGGCGTGAAGCCTCTTCCTGACGGGCCTGTGAGAAATTGCTCACACGCTTCAGATAACCGATGATACGGGTCATATAGTCAACATTCTTAGAATGGCAGTGAGGACACTCCTTCAGATAACGCTTGTCAATATGACCACAGTCGTTACAAACCGTGTTGGGGATATTGAACGTAAAGTAGTTGCAACCCTCCTTAGCAGCGACCTTCAACAGATGGGCATACTGCTCTTTCGTGAGATGCTCCTCAAGATTCATGTGGAGTGCCGAACCACCAGTCAGGTGCTCGATATAAGGTGCACCATGCAGCTTGAACTTATCGATGATAGTCAGTGAGTCGTCCTCAACTACATAGAAATAGCTGTTGTAGCAGTCACGCGGTACGAAGTAGCCGTCTTCGCGATCCCACTTGGCATGCTTGACACCAACGTTCTCTGCAGGAATCATCTCGCAGTTGAACATCACTTCCTTGGTACGATACTTCTTGTTGTACTCCTCAATCAGACCCAGGATGCCCTGCACGAAATGCAGATAGTCGTCGTTAGGAGTGATCTTCAGACCCATGAACTCTGCAGCCTCAACCAGACCGTTGATACCGATGGTGAGATACTGACGACCAATATTGATATAACCAGCATCGAACAGTGGCAGCATACCATGTGCCTGCAGTTCCTTCAGGTTCTCATTGTAGGCCATCTGCACCTTATGGCAAAGGTCGATCACGCTTCCCAGGTACTCGAGATAGTCGATTTCGTGGTTAACGGCATACTGAATACAACGATTCAGGTTGATGGTCAGCACACTCTTTGAACCAGTACTAACACCACCGGCACCAAGGGTATAGCTGAAGCCGTTGTCGGTAATCTCATTACGCAGACGGCAGCAAGAACTCAGTGAGTCGGCATTATTACTCATATAGGTGAAGAAAGAGTGTCCCTCTGCATACATCTCAGCAGTGAAGTCGCCCCACTCCGGATCCTTACAGTCACCATTCTCATCGGTGAGCAATGCCATTGTCTCAACAGGGAAGGTCAACAAGGTCTTAGTACGCTCCTTATTGAACCACTTCATGAAACGCTTCTGCAACCATGAAAGGCTCTCCCAGTCGGGCTTTGAGCCATCGGGGAAATAGAAATCACCGAAGATGCTCTCAAAATAGTACTTATCATAGTAGGCAATGTTCCAGAATACAGCCTGATAGTTGCGGGCACCTGTCGGCTGATTCAGCGTATAGACAATCTGCTCGAAGTAATCGGTAATCACCTTATCGATCGTGCGCTTCTTTAGACTGAGGTCAGCCTGCTCATCAGCACGCTTGTAGTAGTCGAGACCGTACTCCTTACCGATAAAGTAGTTCATGTACATCAGGAACTCTGGTGTGGCACATGCGCCACTCAGCATGGAACTTACCATAAACACCATGTTGACGAAACCACCAGCAAACGACTTGAGGTTGGTGGGTGCCGTAGAATTACCACCGATGGCTACGGTGCCACCGATCAACCAAGGATACATGGTGATTGAGGCACAGTAATTGGCCAGAGAGGTCTCATCGTTCTTATATATAAAATGGTGTGTCAGTTTATTAATATATTCATCTGCCAACTCCTTGCCGTACATTTTTTTGATACGGTCGGTCAACAGGCGGCGATTCAAACGGATAAAGTTCGACTTAGGCAGCTCACCAATCAGAGTGGCGATATTCTTGTGCTCCACGTTGGCATTAGCATCGTATTTGGAACCTGTTGCAGCATTTACTGACTCCGTATATTCAGAGAGGAACATCATCTTCTCCAAAGTGTCACGATCTTCTGAGTGCAACTGACGATAGAGGATGAACGACTTGGCAACATGATAGAAACCCTCCTGCATCAAAGCCTCTTCCACCTGATTCTGAATGTTCTCCACGGTAATATCATCGTGGATGTCCAGATGGCTGAGAATCTTGGAAATAGTCCCTAAGTCAGCTGGGCAATTAACACTGTCGAAGGCCTTTACAATGGCATTCATGATCTTGTCTAATGAGAACTGGTCCTTTGAGCCGTCTCGCTTGGTGATGGTAAAGTTTTTAATTTCCATTTGTATTGTTATTGTTAATGTTTACGTTCAGAAATCAGGCAATAGTTATCCGTTTTGGGAAACTTTTTTTGTTTTTGATTGGAGAAAGTTGTCCGTTTTGGGAAACCGAAATCGGTTGCAAAGATACAAAATTTCCAGAATACCATCAAAATCTTAGCCTAAAAAAATGAGGGCGATTTTTGTATTTAACTCATATTAACACTCGGTATTTTGGACTACCACACCTTTTTCCTACCTTTGCAAACGAAAGAAAATATTAAAGAATGAATTATAGAAAAAGAGCTATCTTTAAGTCGATGAAACCATTAAGCATTAAAATCTGTCTGTTGGTTGGAATGCTGGTATCGGCAACAAGTGTTTTCTCACGTCCACGTCTCAACAACCTTGATATCAGAGTCGTATTAAGCAAGAACGGTGATGCCCGTATTACGGAAACCCGAAAGATGGAGATTGACTCAGAAGGCACAGAATGTTATATCGGCTTGGCCAATATGGGTGAAAGTCAGGTTAAGGATCTGACTGTAAGCGACGGAACTGGGATCCAATACATGAATGTGGACTGGGATGTAGATCAGACACGTACTTGGAAAACAAACAAGTGTGGTATTCTTACGACGCGTCGTGGTTATGAGTTGTGCTGGGGTTTGGGTGCTGAGGGCGCACGAACCTATATCACCAGCTATACCATCACAGGTCTGGTGCGTGGTTATCCTGATGCTGATGCCATCCGTCACGTGTTTCTCGATACATCGGTATCGCCTAAACCTGAATACGCCGAGATAACCATTACCACTGCCGATTCAACCATGGTCATCGATCCTGACAGCTGTGGTGTCTGGGGATTCAGGTTCGAGGGCGAATTGTGGTTTGAGAACGGCGCCATTGTGGCAGAGACCACCAAAGCGATGAGTTCGGAAGCCGGACTCTACCTGATGGTACAATTCCCCAAAGGTATGTTTGAGCCGACCATCTGGGAGGACGACACATTTGAGAACAAGAAAAACGAAGCCTTTGAAGGAAGCGATTACGTGGGTGGTGACGACGAGGAGGAAATGACATGGTTTGAATGGGTAATATTTATCCTGGTATACGTTGGCTTCAGTATCGTGCCGGTCGTTTGCTTCATCTGGCATCTATTTAATGTATGGCGCGCACGCCGCAAGGTTAACAAGGATCTGATGTGGTATCGCGACATACCCATGAACGGTAATCTGCAGGAGGCCAACAATGTGTTGAATGCCTATAAATATCTGCATACGGACTATAATAATCTGATGTCGGCCTGTATCCTGAAGCTCATACAGTTGGGCGCCATCACCATAGAGACACGTCGCAACATGAAAGGCGAGATGGAGCCGAACTTTGTGATACACCAGTTGAAGGACCTTGACAACCAACCTGTGCTGATGAGTATGATCTTCAAGATCTTCAAGAAGGCAGCAGGCAGTGACAAAGTGCTGGAGGCTCAGGAACTGAAGCAGTATATGAAGAGCACCTGCAACCAGAGTATAACTGACTCGTTTATCAACACGCTGCACACCAAGACGTCGATCTCGGAATATAAGGACTGCGAGGACGAGGTGCGCAAGTTGTTCGGACTGCGCAAGTTCCTGAAGGAGTTTACACTGTTGGACGAGCGTGGCGTGGGTGAGGTAACACTATGGAAGGACTATATGATCTACGCTACCCTGTTTGGTATTGCCGACCGCGTTATCAAAGAGATGAAGAAGGTGAATCCTGAATACTTCAACATGGATCAGGTGGCCGGCCAGATGGCTGACAACATGACGCTGCCTTTGATCTACTCTACCCTGCATCGCAGTACATCGAGTGCTGTGGCTGCTAAGGCAGCACGTGAACACCGCTCCAGTGGTGGTGGCGGGCACTCTTCGTGGGGAGGCGGCGGAGGCGGTTTCTCTGGCGGAGGCGGAGGAGTGAGATAGGAAAAGTCTCACTCATCCATCAGTTTTTTTGTTTCTGCGGGTAATATTACAAATTAATTTCGTACTTTTGCAACCGATAGCGAGCAATCATCATGATGAACGAAGATTTTGATATACGCGAAGAACGGTTCTCCCAAGGTGAGAAAGACTTTGAGAATGCCCTGCGCCCCTTGAGTTTCGCTGATTTCAGTGGACAGAAGAAGGTGGTGGAGAATCTCGAAGTGTTCGTTGAAGCCGCAAAGTATCGTGGCGAACCGCTTGACCATACCTTGCTGCACGGTCCCCCAGGACTGGGTAAGACCACTCTTTCGAATATCATTGCCAATGAGTTGGGTGTGGGATTTAAGATCACCTCTGGTCCTGTGCTTGACAAACCTGGCGATCTGGCAGGTATCCTCACCTCACTGGAAAAGAATGATGTACTCTTCATCGACGAGATACACCGTCTGTCGCCTGTCGTAGAGGAATACCTCTATTCGGCAATGGAAGACTATCGCATTGACATCATGATCGACAAAGGTCCTTCTGCCCGTTCTATACAGATCGACCTGAACCCGTTTACACTGGTTGGAGCCACTACTCGTAGCGGTCTGCTGACAGCTCCTCTACGTGCACGCTTCGGCATCAACATGCACTTGGAGTATTACGAACCCCAAACCCTGCAAGCCATTATCGAGCGCTCAGCTAATATTCTTGGTGTACCTATCACGGAGGATGCAGCTCTCGAAATAGCAGGGCGCAGTCGTGGTACGCCTCGTATTGCCAATGCTCTGTTGCGCCGTGTACGTGACTTTGCCCAAGTGAAAGGAAATGGCAAGATCGACACGAAGATCTCGAAGATAGCCCTTACAGCACTGAATATCGACCAATATGGTCTTGATGAGATTGACAACAAGATACTGCTCACCATCATCGACAAGTTCCGTGGTGGTCCTGTGGGTATCACCACCATTGCCACAGCTATCGGTGAGGATGCAGGTACTGTAGAAGAAGTCTATGAGCCATTCCTCATTATGGAGGGCTTCATCAAGCGTACGCCTCGTGGTCGTATGGTGACAGAACTCGCCTACCGTCATTTCGGGCGTAACCCCTATAGTGATAATGTGATGGAGCCAAACCTCTTTGATTAATAAATGTAGAAATATGGAGAGAACAGGAATATTCGTTGGGAGTTTCAATCCCTTTACCATCGGACACGATTCTATCGTACGTCGTGCACTCCCCTTGTTCGACCATCTGATTATTGGTGTTGTGGGAGACAATGTGCATAAGCCTGACATGCCCTCTGCCGAAGAACGGATGAAGGTGATTCGAGATCTCTATGCTGACGAACCACGCATCAGCGTAAAACCCTATCACGGACTGGCCATGGACTTTGCCAAAGCAGAAGGTGCCCAATTCATCGTAAAAGGTGTTCGCAATGCCAGCGATTTCGAATACGAACAATGGCAGGCTGACTTCAACCGCCGTTTAGGTGGTATCGAGACGATCCTGCTCTACACAGAGCCAGAGCTGGCTAGCGTCTCATCCTCAGCATTGCGTGAGTTGTCACACTTCGGTGTTGATGTCAGTCCTTATTTACCTAAGAAAAAAAGTTAATAAACAGATGATAACCTATAGTTCAGAAGGGGTGAAATTCCCCAATATCAAAAAACGGGATACATCTAATTGGATCCACCGCGTTGTAGAATCCTATGGGAAGAAAGTTGGCGAGATCGGTTATATGTTCGTCAACGATGAGAAGATCCTCGAGGTGAACAACGAGTATCTCGGCCATGATTACTACACAGACATTATCACATTCGACTATTCAGAAGGCAAGGTGCTCAACGGCGACCTTGTTATCTCACTCGATACAGTCTTCACGAATGCCGACAAGTTTAGCCGACCTTATGATGAGGAACTGCATCGCGTGATTATTCATGGTATCCTCCATCTCTGTGGTATCAACGATAAAGGACCAGGTGAACGGGAAATCATGGAAGCCGCAGAAGAAAAAGCGTTGGCTATGCTCTAAGCATCGTCAACGTTTTTTATTGGGTTTTATTTGTGGCAGATCAGCAGCTGATGCCCTCTATCTGCAACCGTTGTTGCAAAGATATAGGTATCACCGCCATCCTGTAGTTTCAGTCGTTTGCGTAACGCTGCCACTGAAAGCGGGAAATTACGCACTGCGATATTCGCCTGACGAATACCTGCCAGTGCCTCTTTCAGTTCACGCTTGTTCATAGAGATCATCTTATCTACATAGAAGCATCTGCCAGGGAAACCAGGAGCCTCGTCATCTGATACGAATAGATGGCTATTCCTGTCGAGTGGAGCCATCAGGAACCGCTCTGCCAGTTCCCCAAAGCAACCAGCTTTCATGATGGAAGCATTCGGCACATAGAGAAAACGGAAAGATGATGGTACGGGCAACTGAGAAAAACCTTGAGAAAGAGCAGGCGAAAAAGCAAAGACCTCATCATCGTTGACACAGAATACCTGCAAAGGTTTTGCTGTTTCAGACATCACAAGCAGCAACTCCTTACACTCATTTTCCACCGATACGATATGAACTTCATTCACCTTTCTCAGATCATCTACAGCCTTACGCCAATCCAACATCGGCGAGAGTTTTAGGATGACACGATCGGCTTTGGCCAACAGCTCTTCCCGCAGCTCCAGTACATTGGGGGTACAATCTGCTATACCATATGTGCGCCCTCCATGTTCATCACGACGGGCTGGATCTATAAAGATGAGGTCGGCATGTTCCATCGAATGCAGGTATTCGATACCATCCCCACAGAACACCTCTACCTGACTTAAACCAAGTCGTTTGTAGTTCTCAGCAACAATTGCACAAAGATTCTCCTGCTGTTCAATGATGACTGCTTGCTGAAACCCTTGGGCTATGAAAGCAGCATCGACACCAAAACCTGCCGTGAGATCAACAAAGAGTCGCCCCTGACCTGCAATCTGAGCCTTATAAGTAGCCGTCGCCTCACTGGAGCACTGTTCCATAGAGAGATGGGGAGGATATACCAGACTTTCGCAAGCTGACCATGAGGGTAACTTCGTACGGGCTTTCTGCCAGCCAGCAATCTGCTCCAGTGCATAGTGCAGATCAACCTCGGGATGCTTTGCACCCTGAAGCGCCAACCTGCGCACATCATCAGTTCTGTGTTGCTGGATGAAATCGAGTGTTGCCTGGTTTGTCAATTGCTTATTTTTTAGTATTTCGGCTACAAAGATACTAATAATTCGGAAAAGAATCGTAACTTTGCACGCGATAAAAGAAGTTTTTTCTACAGTTCGAGCAGAATGAACGAGACAAATAAAGGTTTCATCCAACTGCATCTGAGCGTCATGCTCGCAGGATTCACAGGACTCTTCGGACGGCTGATAACGCTGAACGAAGTTGATATCGTGTGGTATCGGATGCTGTTTACAAGCCTCATCCTTTTGGTGTTTACCGGACTCCCTCGTGTGGGCTGGCGTAAGTTTGCAGAACTTTGTGGCTGTGGTGCTCTTCTTGGTGTCCACTGGATGCTTTTTTATGGCAGCATCAAGGCCTCGAATGTCTCGATAGGTGTAATCTGTTTCTCCCTGATAGGGTTCTTTACAGCACTTTTCGAACCGCTGATCTTCAAGAAACGTTTTTCCTGGACTGAGCTGGTGTTCTCGCTGATAACAGTAGTTGGTGTGCTCTGTATCTTCTCACTCGATGCCCGTTATCGTTACGGCATAGCCATCGGCATCGTTTCGTCGGCTGTCTGTGCACTCTATGCCATCTGCAATAAGAAGGCGAGTGTGGGCGTCCGTAGTCGGACGGTTTTGATGTATCAGATGTCAGGCGGTCTGTTAGCAGTCTCTGCCGTCATACCTCTGTATCTGCTGATTTTCCCCAGTCAACAGCCGGTAGTGGTGGTGCCTGATGGCTCTAACCTCTGGTATATGCTCTGTCACGCCCTGTTTTGTACCGTTGGCATGTATCTGCTACAGATTCAAGCACTGAAACGTCTCTCAGCCTTTACCGTGAATCTGACATATAATCTGGAACCTTGTTACACCATCATCCTGGCCTTCCTGATTTTCGGCGAAGGACGGGAAATCAACTTCTCATTCTACATCGGCATCTCCCTGATTCTGCTCAGCGTACTACTACAGTCGATGCGGGCATGGAAGAAATCATCTGATCTTGTCTGAACTGGCTTTATTCACACTACCTGCCTTTAAAAGCCGTTGCTGTGCTTCATCATAGCTAACTCCTAGGATATCCTGCAGCATACGTGTGCCACGATCCACCAGTTTTGCATTTGTCAACTGCATGTTCACCATACGATTACCCTGCACACGTCCCATGCGGATCATCAAGGTCGTGGAGATCATGTTCAGAACCATCTTCTGGGCCGTTCCGCTTTTCATTCTGCTGGAGCCTGTCAGGAATTCTGGACCCACAATGGTCTCGATAGGTCGGTCAACAGCCTTTGCCAACGGACTGTTTGGATTACTGGTAATACAACCTGTCAACAGGCCGTTTTCCTTCGCTAATTTGACTGCTCCTACTACATAGGGCGTCGTGCCAGAAGCAGCAATGCCCAATACAGTATCGTTGGGTGTAGGACTATATGTCTGGAGATCCTCCCAGCCCTGTTCTGATACATCCTCTGCCCGTTCCACTGCATGGCGCAAAGCCCGATCTCCACCAGCAATGATACCTATCACCTTTGTATCGGGTACACCAAACGTTGGCGGTAGTTCACTGGCATCCAGCACACCCAGACGTCCGCTGGTACCTGCACCAATATAAAAAAGTCGCCCACCCTCTTTCATTCGACTTTCTACGGCTTCAACCAAAGCCTCAATCTGTGGAATGGCCCTGCGTACAGCATCTGCCACCCTACAGTCCTCCTCATTGATATGGCGTAACAACTCTACGACCGACATCTGTTCGAGGTGGTCGAAACGCGAAGGTTGCTCTGTTATTTTCTCAATCTTATCTGCCATTGTCAGGCTTCTTGTTCTTATGATATCATTTCAGGATCTGCTCGGCATGCTCTTTGGTTTTCACCTGCTTGCCAGCAAAGATCTGTTCAATCACTCCCTCCTCATTTATAATAAAGGTGGTACGAATGGTGCCCATTGTCTTCTTGCCATACATGATCTTCTCACCCCAGGCACCCATCGCCTCCATCAATGTCTTATCGACATCGGCTATCAGCGGGAAAGGCAACTCATGCTTCTCCTTGAATTTCACATGCGAGGCAGCAGAATCCTTACTCACTCCCACCACCTCATAGCCAGCACCTTGTAGCTCCTGATAATGGTCTCTCAGGTTGCAGGCCTCAGCCGTACAGCCACTGGTATTATCCTTCGGATAGAAATAAAGCACCAGTTTACGACCACGAAAATCACTCAGACGGATATCCCGTCCCTGTTCGTCCTTACCCAGAATATCGGGCGCTTTGTCTCCTATATTCATAACGTATCTATTTAAAATTCCTGTTCGTCAAGATCGACATTCTTCTTACGGTTCACCAATCCATCAATAAAGGAGAATAAGATGTAAGTGAAGAGTCCGGCAACGATACCATCAGAGATACTGCCAGTGACAGGCATCAACAAAATAGCCAGGAAACCAGGCACAACCTCTGCTGGTTTCGACAAGATAATATGTTTGACAGAATCAAAGAGATAGAAACCAGCCATAATCATCACAGGAGCCGTAGCAGCTGCAGGTATGGCCAGAAACAAAGGAGCGAAAAAGAGGCTTGCTGCAAAACATAACGCAATGACAAAAGCCGTGAGACCTGTACGACCTCCTTCGGCAACACCAGTAGCACTCTCGACATAAGTGGTTACTGTACTACATCCAAGACAGGCTCCTGCCACAGTACCCAATGCATCGCTCATCATGATATTCTGCATATATGGAATACGACCATTCTTACGGATGAGTCCTGAGTTTGCCATAAGACCAACAATCGTACCAAGGCTGTCGAACACATCGAAGAATAGCATGGTGATTACACATACCCAGAGATCAGGCGTAAACACGATATCCCATGAAAACTGACAGAAAAGCGGGGCTGGCGACTCAGGCAGATCAAAGATCTGATCGGGTATAGCTGTTACCCCCAACGGTATGCCAATAATCGTGGTAATGACGATACTCAGAAGCAGCCCTCCCCTGAGGCGCATCACGAAGAAGATACCTGTGAGCACCAGACCGATCATAAAAAGGATAGAGTTAGGATTTGTCAGTGTATCCAAATGATTGAAGATGGTGCCTTCAGCCAATATACCACTGTTCTTGAATCCTATCATAGCGATGAAGAAGCCAATACCTACGGCAATAGCATGCTTCATCGACGTGGGCACCATTTCGAAGATAATCTGTCGCAAGTTACTCCAGCAGAGGAGCACAAAGAGCAGTCCCTCCAAAAGAACTGCAGTAAGAGCGAACTGCCAGGAATAGCCGAGTGAGAGACAGACTGTCTCAACAAAAAATAAGTTCAGCGTCAAACCAGGTGCCTGACCAAAAGGACGCTTAGCAAGAAAAGCCATCAGCAACGTGCCTGCAACAGAGGCAAGGGCTGTGGCGGTAAACAAAGAGCTGAGGGGGAACCCTCTTTCCTCAAGAGGGGCAAACATCGCAGGCATAAGTGCAAGGATGTAAGACATCGTGGTAAAGGTAGTAAGGCCGGAAATGATTTCGGTCTTCAGGCTATGTCGATATACGGAGAAGCCTACAAGTGCTAATAATTTCTCTTTCATACTTATATAGGCAGGATAAAGTCGAACTTAGAACCGCTTGTATACTCAGTATCGAGAGTCAGCGTGCCACCAAGGCGCTCAGCTATCATACGGGCTACGGTAAGGCCAAGGCCAGTACCTTGAACAAAGTTGTCGAGTTTGGTAAACCGCTCGAAGATATATTCCTTTTTATCTGGGGGAATACCTGGTCCTGTATCCACAACAGAGAAGTGGAGCATGGATTCCTCCTGGCTCACTTTGAGTGTGATATTGCCTACGGTAGTGAATTTTGCTGCATTCTCAAGCAGTTTAGTGAGGACAATATGAATCATACGAGGATAAGAATCGATGGCCTGTTCAACCGGCAACTCACACTGACAGTCGAGAATCACGGTATTGGCTACGAGAGAACGAACCATATCAAGAGCCTGCGTGGCAACAGCAGATACAACACATGTTTCTGGTTCAGGCAGTTCTGAGCGGCTCTCCATATCGGAAATGAGGAGAAGGTTGTCGAGGATGTTTGTCAGCAGCCTTGTGCTCTCCTGTATGCGTTCGCAGAAATCCATCCGTTCAGACTCCGGTAGTTCGATGTCTTTCATCGTGAGCACCTGAGTGAAACCACTGATGGCATTCAGGGGCGTACGAATCTCATGCGTCATACTCTGCATGAAGGCTGTCTTGGCTTTCGAGGCGGCTTCAGCATGGTCGCGCTCTATTTCCAACTGTTTGTTTTGTGCCACCACCACATTACGTTCACGCTGCAACTGCATATTCTTAATCTGCAACTTGCGATTCCATCGGCTATTAAGCACCAGGAATACCAAGATGGCTCCAATACCAAGGATCATCGCCACGCCACCTGTTGTAAAGCGAGAGCGTTGACGCAACAATCTGTTCTGCGACTGAAGCTCATTCAAGGAGAAACGCTTGTTCAACTGGTTCAGCTGCGTACGGTTACCAGCCTGCATGATAGAGTCTTTCAGCAAATCATATGCTCGCATGTCAGCCAATGCCTCACGATAGTTACCAAGTTTCTCATTTGCCTTAGCACGATTCTGCAGTGCGAGCTTCTTGGTACCCACATCACCACTAGCACTCTTTAGATATTCACTGGCGTAGTGCAAAGCAGCTTGATAGTCACCTTGTGCCATCGCCAGCTCATAACGATGGGAGAACATGTTGTTTTGTTCAACAAGCTCATCGCCAGAAGTCTTCACGTAGTACTCAATCGAGTCAACAATCTGCGCAGCCTTTGCGATACTATCCATTCCAATGAGATACATAAATTTTGCTTTATAGTAGCTCATACGCCAACTGGCATAAGCTTGCAGATCGTCAATATCTGTAGAGGCAGGCAAGTCACTCAATAAGATGACCCAATTTGTTAATAGCGAGTCGAAAGCGGCGCTATCCTCAGGAAGCGACAAGCAGTCAGCATAACAACCGTATATACTCGCTAACGGCCCCTTTCTGCCACCTTTGGGAAAAATGTCAATACTCGTCTTGTAGCATCGCCTAGCCTCATCCTTCACATCCTGCATCGCATAAGCCGTACCCTGCACCTCATAACTCAAGGCGAGGCCGAAGGAGTCGTTGCGCTCAATAGCATCCTCCTGCATTGCCTGTGCCTCCTCTATCGCTTCAGCATACTCATTGAACCACACATGATCCTCAGCCAGATATTGCCACAGGATATAATAAAGCTGCCAGCTATGCTGCTGACGAAGGAATTCAAGTGTCTCAGGAGCCACCAGCAGCAGAGAGTCGTGCTGGTCGTTGTTGTAGTATTTTTGAGCCACACTGAACCTGGCAAACAAAGAATCATAGCTAACTGTAGAACGATTTGCAGAAGAACTACTACGCTTGCAAGAGACGATTGCAACCGCAAACACTGCCAAGAGCAGTAAGAGTGGATAATAGTGTCGATGTTTCATTCAGGCTGACTAAAGCACTTATTTGCTTGCAAAAGTATAAAAAATACACTAAAATAATGCATAAAGACACAATTATTTGTGTTTTACAAAGACTTTTATGCATAAAACGATCATTTACAAGTCTTTTTTGTTATCTTTGCAACCAATTAAGTCATTAACTTGCGATGAACGAACTAATAACCGCCATTAACGATATCATATGGAGTTACGTGCTGGTTGTGGCACTTGTGGGGTGTGGACTTTGGTTTACATGGCGCACACGCTTTGCCCAGTTCCGGATGGTGGGCGAGATGTTACGCTTGCTAACAGACTCAGTTGCGGATACGGTAGAAGGATCCAAGGATAAGAAACACCATATATCATCATTCCAAGCCTTTGCTGTCAGCGTGGCCACTCGTGTGGGTACTGGTAATCTGGCAGGTGTTGCTTTAGCTATCGCCATCGGCGGACCTGGAGCCGTATTCTGGATGTGGATCATCGCACTGATTGGCTCGGCTACGGCTTTCGTAGAATCAACCTTAGCACAACTTTATAAGCAGAAACATAATTTCTTGTTCATCGGTGGTCCTGCATACTATATCCAGAAGGGACTAAAGCAGCGCTGGATGGCAGTATTATTCGCCATTCTGATTACCCTTCAGTTCGGACTCTCCAACAACTCCATCCAAGCCAATACTATTTGTAGTGCTTTGCAGGAGGCTTTCGGATGGGAACCTGCTTGGGTAGGATGTATTATAGCAGCAATGGCGCTGATTATCGTCTTTGGCGGCATACAGCGCATCGCAATGGTCAGTTCCGTACTAGTGACTATCATGGCAGTAGGCTACCTTATCCTGGCCTTGGTGATTATCATCATGAATATCCACCTGATACCTCACGTATTCAAAGTGATTGTGCTCGATGCTTTTGGCTTCACGCAGATTGCTGGCGGTGGTATCGGTGCGGCAATGATGAACGGCATCAAGCGTGGATTGTTCTCGAATGAGGCAGGAGAAGGTAGTGCACCAAATGTAGCTGCTGTAGCCTCAACATCGCACCCAGTAAAACAGGGATTGATTCAGGCACTGGGGGTATTTACTGATACACTGATGGTTTGCTCATGTACTGCTTTTATCATCCTTATCAGCGGCCTCTATCAGACACCTACATCGAACGGCATCGCACTCACTCAATCGGCTCTTCAAAGTGAGGTAGGTAATATCGGGCCGATATTCGTGGCTATAGCCATCTTCCTCTTTGCCTTCTCAAGTATCATTGGTAATTATTACTATGGTGAGGCCAATATCAGATTCATCACACCAAGCAACACAGTGTTAACCGTATATCGCATCTGTTCTGCTGGTTTGATGGTAATCTTTGGTGCTCTGGCCAGTTTTGAACTTGTGTGGAATCTCGTTGATTTCTTTATGGCTCTCCTTACGGCTTGCAACCTCGTAGCTATCGCACTCTTGGGGCGTTACGCTTTCCGTCTGCTCGACGATTATCGCCAACAAAAGCGTAATGGCATTAAGGAACCTGTTTTCCATCGCAGTATGTTGCCTGAGATAGAAAACGACATCGATTGTTGGGAATAATTGATACTACCAAAAACAACTTGTCTTGGTGCCCCAAAACAAGTTGTTTTATGATTGCTTTTATGCTTGTTGACTAGTCGTTGATATAGCTTAATATCAGATTGGCAGCCTGTTCTTCTGTCTTGCCAGCCATATTAATCACCAAGTCGTAGTTACGAGTATCATAGCGTGAGGTCTGGGCATAGTTCTTAACATACTCCTCTCGCATCTTGTCCACCTTGTTGATGGTCTTCATAGCTTCCTTCCATTCCATATTCTGCTTCTTCATCAGGCGCTCAATGCGATATTCTATTGGAGCCTGGATGAGTACGCTCAGACGGTTGGGATGACCATTCAACACAAAGAAGGCAGAACGACCTGCAATAACGCATGACTCCTCTTCTGCAATACCCGTCAGGATTTCCTTTTCTGCCTTGAACAAAGCCTCAGTGGTCAGCAGATCAGACTCAGAACCCACATAGTAAGAAGTAGAGTTTGCAGCATCTTCACCCACAATCATCACGCGCTTGAAATCGGCCCACCAGCTACGCTTACGGCTCTTCAGGCGCTCTATCTCTTCAGTAGTCAGTTCGTACTTCTCTTCCAAAGCTCTGATCAGCGCCTTATCGTAGAATGGAACACCCAGCTTCTGGGCTACTATGCGGCCCACGGTACGACCGCCACTACCTAACTCACGATTAATAGTGATGACAAATTTCTCGTTCTTGTTCATAATATTTATAGTATCGTTTTCTTTTCCTTATAATATTAATAAGGTAGTGGGGGCATGACAGCCTCCACTACCTACACAATACCTTTAGTCTGCCAACTTGGCCTTGATGAACTCGCGGTTCAGGCGGGCGATGTTGGCGATGGTCTCGTTCTTCGGACAGACAGCCTCGCAGGCGCGAGTGTTGGTGCAGTTACCGAAGCCGAGTTCCTCCATAGCCATCACCATGTTCTTAGCACGGCGTGCAGCCTCTACACGACCCTGTGGAAGCAGAGCCAGCTGAGAAACCTTAGACGATACGAAGAGCATGGCAGAGCCGTTCTTACAAGCTGCTACGCAAGCGCCACAGCCGATGCAAGAAGCGCAGTCCATAGCCTCGTCGGCATCCTCTTTAGGAATCAGGATAGCGTTAGCATCCTGAGCCTGTCCTGTGCGGATCGTAGTGTAGCCACCAGCCTGGATAATCTTATCGAAGGCATTACGATCAACCATACAGTCCTTGATTACAGGGAAGGCTGCTGAACGCCAAGGCTCAACGGTGATCACATCACCATCGTTGAAGCGACGCATGTAGAGCTGACAGGTGGTAGCACCACGCTCAGTCTTGCCATGAGGCGTACCATTAATATACAGAGAGCACATACCGCAGATACCCTCGCGGCAATCGTGATCAAACACGAAAGGCTCCTTACCTTCGTTGATGAGCTCCTCGTTCAGGATGTCGAGCATCTCAAGGAATGAGGTATCATCGGGGATATCGTGCATTTCGTGGGTGTCGAAATGACCTGCGTCCTTGGGGCCATTCTGGCGCCAGAACTTTATTGTGAATGAAATATTCTTTGCCATAGTGTTTAATTCTTATAGTTACGTGTCTGTACCTTGATTGCCTCGTACTCCAGCGGCTCCTTGATGAGCTCGGGCTCGTTGCCCTTGCCTTTGTACTCCCAGCAGCCTGCCTTCCTCTGTCTGATACTCCTCGCGGAAGTGACCACCGCAGGACTCATTACGAGAAAGAGCGTCGAAAGCTACGAGCTGACCCATGGTGAAGAAGTCACGCAGGTGGATAGCCTTGTCGAGCTCGATGTTCAAGCCTTCCTTGGTTCCAGGAACGAAGAGGTTGGTATCGAACTCCTTCTCGAGCTCGTGCATCTTCTTCAGACCTTCCTTCAGACCCTCAGCGGTGCGACCCATACCTACATACTCCCACATAATGTGACCCAGCTCCTTGTGGATAGAGTCAACAGAACGCTTACCCTGAATCTTCAGCAGACGATCCATCTCAGCGTCAACGGCCTTCTCAGCAGCTTCAAACTCAGGCAGGTCAGTAGAAACCTTGCCCCAGATAGCCTGGTCGGCCAGATAGTTCTGGATGGTGTAAGGCAGCACGAAATAACCATCGGCCAGACCCTGCATCAGAGCAGAAGCACCCAGACGGTTAGCACCGTGGTCAGAGAAGTTACACTCACCGATAGCGAACAGTCCAGGAATTGTGGTCTGCAGCTCGTAGTCAACCCAGATACCACCCATGGTGTAGTGGATAGCGGGATAGATCATCATCGGCTTGTAGTACTTCACGCCATTGATCTCATTGGCAACATCGCCAGGGAATACGTCGGTAATCTCCTCGTACATCTCGAAGAGGTTGCCATAACGCTGCATGATCACGTCGATACCCAGACGATTGATTGACTCAGAGAAGTCGAGGAACACAGCCAGACCCGTATTGTTCACGCCGAAGCCCTTGTCGCAGCGCTCCTTAGCGGCACGAGAGGCCACGTCACGAGGTACGAGGTTACCGAAGGCAGGATAACGACGCTCCAGATAGTAGTCGCGATCCTCCTCAGGAATCTCCCAACCCTGCTTGGTACCAGCCTGCAGAGCCTTGGCATCCTCAATCTTCTTGGGAACCCAGATACGACCATCGTTACGCAGTGACTCAGACATCAGCGTCAGCTTAGACTGCTTG
>CACZTJ010000023.1 GCA_902784065.1 uncultured Prevotellaceae bacterium
TTCATTTCCTCAGAACCCGACTATTGCTGACGTGCTGTTTAAGACTACGTTCTTGGAAAATTGGGGTAGTGGCGTAGGTCGCATGGTAGATGCTTGTAAGAATGCAAACCTTCCTGAACCGGAGTTCAACCAAAATGCCGCATTCGTATGGGTCACGTTCAAACGCGCAACCATACAACCCCACAACCCCACAACCCCACAAGTTAATACCCCCTCAACCCCCTCAACCCCCTCAACCTCAAAACGCGAGATAGCAAAAGCTAAGCGTTTAAAAGCTTTATTATCCGCTATTGGAACAAATGGCTCAAATCTGAGAGCCTTGATGGAATCGATGCAGAGAAAGGATAGAAAAGGATTTGTGAGCACATATATTGTGCCAAATATAGAAGCAGGTTATATTGCGATGCTTTATCCTGAGGCTCCAAATCATCCAATGCAATCATACTATCTGACTAAGAAAGGCAGAGAGTTATTGGAACAACTCTAATAAGTGTTAATTTGCCGTTTCATGGTATTTGAGGCAGTTTGTAAAACCTTGTTATAGTCGAACCCAAGACCCCAACATTAAAAGTGTTGTGCTCTACCGACTGAGCTAACGGATCGACCTTATGGTGCAATCTTTCGAAAGCGGGTGCAAAGGTACAACGAATTTTTGAATCTGCCAAATTTATTCGGCGGATTTTTCACTTATCGGCTTTTTTTCGTCCTCTTTCGTCACATACCGTTGATAGTAGGCAATGAGCAGACTGGTAAGCGGCAGGGCTATAATCAGGCCGATAAATCCCATCAGGGCGCCCCATACGGAGAGGCTCAGCAGCAGGATGGCTGGGTTGAGGCCCATGGCGCTACCCATGACCTTCGGCGTGACAATCATGTCGCAGATCAGCTGTACGACGATGAAGACAATCAAGGCGCCCAGCAGGATGATCCAGAAGTTCTGGCCTGTATCGGCAGCCTTCAACAAGGCCAGTAGCACCGTGGGTATCAAGGCGAAGGTGTGCAGATAAGGCACCATGTCCATAATACCAATCATGATGCCAAGACCGATAGCCATTGGGAAATCGATGATCGTAAAACCGATGCAGAAAAGGACACCCATGATGAGGGCCACTAGGCCCTGACCACGCAGATAGTTGTTGAGTGCCTCCTTGGCATCACCCATCACCTCTTGCCAGAACGGACGGAGCTTCTCGGGGAAGATACGGATCCAGTTGTCTGACAGATACTCGTAGTCGAGCAGTATGAAGAACATATATAATAAGGTGATGAATGAGGCGATGACACTCACAATGAGACTATAGGTCTGTCCGAGGAAGGAGAACAAGCCTGGCATGATCGACTGGAGTCCGGTGGTGAAGTCCTTGCTCTTGAAGAACTGCTCTATCTCATGATGATTCTGATCGAACCATTCTTCCAAAGCGTCGGGGATGGAATCGATATTCGCTGTCTTATGGATATAGTCGGTGACCAGGGCTCCCAGCTTCTCGAACTGCTCTACCATCGACGGGACGATCAGGAACCCCAGACCCGTCAGGACGGCAATGGCTACAATGAGCGTCAGAACGATGCTGATGGCACGTGGCGTATGCAGACGACGATCTACAAAAGCGACTATCGGATAGAGCAGATAGGCAAAGACCCATGCGATGAAGAACGGCAGCAGAACGTTACTGAGATAATCGATTAGCATAAACACTGCCAAGGCGATGAGCCAAAGACCTGCCCGCTTGAGGAGAAGGTCATAGTTAATGGGTTTTTCTGTCATATTTCCAGTCATTTGTCGGCAAAATTACCAAATCATTTTAAAAATTGCAAAGATTTTACCACTTTTTTTGTCTATTCTGATATTTTGAGCTAAATTTGCCGCCGTTATGGGCATATTGTACATTGTTCCAACACCTGTCGGCAATATGGAGGATATGACCTTCCGAGCTGTCCGGATCCTCAAAGAGGTGGACCTCGTGCTTGCTGAAGATACCCGCACATCGGGCATCCTGTTGAAGCATTACGATATCAAGAACGCACTCATGTCGCACCATAAGTTTAATGAGCATGGTACGTCGGCAAGCGTTGTGAACCGGCTGCTGGCAGGCGAGAATGTGGCGCTGATCAGTGACGCAGGTACGCCAGGTATCAGTGACCCAGGCTTCTTCCTGGTGCGTGAGGCTGTCAGGGCTGGGGTAGAGGTGCAGTGCCTGCCTGGTGCCACAGCCTTTGTGCCGGCTCTGGTGTCGAGCGGTCTGCCTTGCGACCGATTCGCCTTCGAGGGCTTCCTGCCGCAGAAGAAAGGTCGCCAGACTAAGCTGGAGTCGCTGAAGGACGAGACGCGCACGATGATCTTCTATGAGTCGCCCTACCGACTGGTGAAGACCCTTGAGCAGTTTGCCGAGACCTATGGTGGTGAGCGTCAGGTGAGTGTGTGTCGTGAGATTTCCAAGGTGCATGAGGAGAGTGTGCGTGGGTCGCTCGACGAGGTGATTGCCCATTTCAAGGAGAAAGAGCCGAAAGGTGAGATTGTGATCATCCTGGCAGGATGTGACGAAAAGCCGAAGGCCTCAAAGAAAGAACCGATAAATAATTAAAATAAGGTATGAAGAAATTAATTTATGCTATTGCCTGCACATTTGCGGTTGCCAGCTGTAACCAGGATGCAGTCAAAAAAGCTGAGCAGAATGCCCAGCATCAGCGTGACTCTCTGGAGCAGATTATCTCTCAGAAAGACAATGAAATCAACGACATGATGACCACCCTCAGTGATATTGAGGAGGGATTTCGTGAAATCACAGAGGCACAGAGCCGTGTGACAATTGCCAAACAGGGTGAGGGCACGAACACCATGCAGCGTATCAGGGAGAACATCCAGTTCATCCAGTCTGCCATGCAGCAGAACAAGGAGTTGATCAACAAGCTGAAGCAGCAGGTGCGTGAGAGTACCGTGAAGGGTTCTCAGTTGAAGAAGATCGTTGATAACCTGACTCAGCAGTTGGAGACCAAGGATCAGCAGTTGCAGGCCCTCCGCGAGGAACTCGACAAGAAGGATATCCACATTGCCGAGCTCGACGAGCAGGTGGCTTCGCTGCATACGGATGTCTCAAATCTGCAGGAGGACAACTCTAAGAAGGAGCAGACCATCAACGCGCAGGATAAGGCACTCCACACGGCTTGGTTCGTGTTTGGCACCAAGAAAGAGCTGATGGAGCAGAACATTCTCACCAAGGACGGCCTGTTCAGCAAGACCAAGATTATGGATAAGGAGTTCAACAAGGAGTACTTCACGAAGATTGATATCCGCATCGACAAGGAAATCAAACTCTACAGCAAGTCAGCAGAGATCATGACCAGACACCCGTCAGGCTCTTATACCCTGCAGCAGGATGCCAACAAGCAGTATGTGCTCCGCATCAACAATCCTGATGCCTTCTGGTCAACCAGCAAGTATCTCGTGGTGTTAGTGAAATAATCGTGAAATAAATGATAAGAAAAGGTCTTCAAATCTGAAGGCCTTTTTTTGATGCCGCTTAGTTCTCTTTCCAGAAGCTACGTGTGAAGAGCACGAGCACCGTCATGATCTCAAGACGACCCATGAGCATCAGCAGACAGAGGATCCATTTGATGGCGTCAGGTAGGATCGACCACGACATCACAGGACCGATCTCCGTGCCCAGTGTAGGACCAACATTGCTGACGCAACTGAGGGCAATGGTGATGGCGTTGGTGTTGTCGATACCTGCCAGAATCATGATGGTAGCTGTCACCAGGATCATGAATATGGTCAGGATGAAGAATGCAAAGAGAGCAATCAGTCGGTTTCGCGTCACATTGGCTCCATTCACCTTTACAGGCAATACGGCATTGGGATGGATGATCTGACGGAAGTTGTTGCGCAGCACCTTCAGCAGCATCACACCTCGGATACATTTGAAGCCACCGCTTGTACTGCCTGCACAGGCTCCCAGGTACATGACGACACCCAGGATGACCCACGTGACGTGAGGCCACTGGCCTGCATCGTCGTTAAACATACCTGTTGTCGTGATAAACGATACGACCTGGAAGAGTGAACAGCGGAAGGCGCGTTCCAGATCATACCCCATCTGGTAGAACAGAATGAACATAAGCATCACGGTAGCAGCGACCACCACACTGACATACAGCTTCAGCTCCGAGTTCTTCAGCATATCTCTGAATCTCAACTTAAAGATACCCATATATAATAAGGTAAAGTTGATGCCAGCCAGAAACTGGTACGTGATGGAGATATAGTCGATGGTGGGGGAGTGGAAGTACTCCGTGCTGGCATTGTGGATGGCAAAGCCACCAGTAGCCGTTGTAGTCATGGAGTAGTTCAGTGCCTCATACCAGTTCATGCCTGCCACCCAGAAAGAGACACCACAGCCGATGGTCAGCAACAGATAGATAGACCAGATCCATTTCGCAGTCGTCGTCAGACGGGGGTGCATCTTGGCCTTGATGGGGCCTGTAGCCTCTGCCGCAAACACCTTTACGCTACCGCCTACCAATGATGGGAGAATGGCAATGGTGAAGAACACGATTCCCAGACCGCCTACCCACTGGATGAGTGAGCGCCAGAAGAGTATGCCGTGAGGCAGCCATTCCACATCGTCGAGGATCGTGGCACCTGTCGTGGTGAAGCCTGATATCGTCTCAAAGTAGGCGTCTGTCAGGTTGGTGATACTGCCATGAATCAAGAACGGCAGCATGCCAAACAGCGAAAAGATCACCCAGACTGATGTCACCAAAAGATAGGCATCACGACGGCTCAGGGCGTTCTCAGCGTTCCTGCCGAAAAACAGAAATATGAAACCGAATCCGAACGTCACCAGCATCGACATCAGGAATGCCATCTGGTCGTCTTCATGAAAAAAGATAGCCATGATGGTGCACCATGACATGAAGAAGGCCTCGATAAACAAAAGGGAGCCGATAATCTTACTGATGATACGGAAGTTTACCATATCGGATTGGTTTTGAAGAATTTCTCGATGTTATGAAGTTTTGTTTCGTGACAGAACACCATGACAGAGTCGCCGGCTTCGATCTGTGAGTTACCATTCACCAGCATTCCAACACCGTTACGCACCAGTCCACCAATCGTCACACCGAAGGGCAGACCTAAGTCCTTAACAGGTTTCTTGGTCACCTTCGAGTCTTCAGCAGCGATGAACTCTGCTACCTCTGCATCCACCAGCATCAGCGAGCGCATGTTTTCGACATCGGCATCCAGCATCATCTGGAAGATGTGACTGGCAGCAATGGTCTTCTTGTTGATGATCGTGCCGATATCCAGACTCTCAGCCATATTCACGTAGTCGAGATTCTCTACGAGGGCTACCGTCTTCCTGACACCCAGTTTCTTAGCTGTCAGACAGGCCAGGATATTGGTCTCTGTATTCTCCGTCAGTGCCACGAAGGCCTGTGTGTGACGGATGCCTTCTTCCTGCAGCAGTCCGAGATCACGTCCGTCGCCATGAATCACCATCGCCTCCTCGTTCTCCAGCAGCTCATTCAGCTTCTCACAGCGCTTCGAACTCTTCTCGATGATCTTCACGTTCATATAGTTGGGGATGGTCAGTGCTGCACGTACAGCCGTCTTACTACCACCCATAATGATCACGTTCTTCACATCGGTATAGTGCTCCTTGCCTACGATCTTACGGATATAGGGGATATAATCCTTGGTGGTCATAAAGTAGGCGAGGTCGTTGACGTGCAACTCGTCCATACCACTAGGAATCAAGGTGTCGTCCTCACGCTTGATGGCTACGATATGGTAGGGGTCGTCGGGTCCGCAGAGCTCACGCAGGGGACGGTTCAGGATTTCTGCCGAATCTCTGAGTTTGACACCCAACAGGGTGAGGGCGCCGTCGTGCACATCCCAACGCTGTCTGACCCAAGAGAGCTTCAAGCCGTTGGTGATATCTTCTGCTGCCAGCACCTCAGGGTAGATCAGTGAGTCGATACCCAGATTTTTGAAGAAGGGTTGCAGTTCGGGTGACAGATATTCGTAGTTGTCGATGCGGGCAACGGTCTTCTTGGCACCAAGGGCATGTGCCAGGATACAGGCATTCATGTTGATGCACTCCTCAGGGGTGACACCCACGAAGAGATCGGCATGCTGCACGCCTGCTTCCTTCAATGCCTTGATGCTGGTGGGCGAGGCCTGATAGGTCATCACATCACATTCGCCCAGATTTGCCAGTCGCTCATCATCTTCGTCGATGAGCACACAGTCCTGGTGCTCACCAGACAATAGTTTCGACAGATGAGTACCTACGGCACCTGCACCGACAATCACTATCTTCATACATCCATGATGGCTTTGATGATACCTTCTTTGTCAAATCCCACAATCTTGTGGAGCTCAGCCACAGTGCCATGCTCGACAAAGGCGTCGGGCATACCCAGTATCGTTACCTTGGGCTGATAGCCGTGCTCGTTCATCCATTCCAGGACGGCAGAGCCCAGTCCGCCTTTCTTGACACCATTCTCAACGGTGATGATACGCTTGAACTTACGTCCCACCTCCTCAAGAATCTCTTCGTCGATCGGCTTCAGGAAGCGCATATCATAGTGAGCCACGTTGGCTTTATCACCCAGCTCCTTGATGGCCTCAGTCACATTGTTACCTACAGGTCCGATGCTCAGCACAGCCACATCCGTACCATCATGCAGCTTACGGCCTGTGCCCACCTTGATCTCCTCAAACGGACAGCGCCAGTCGTGCAGCACACCACCGCCTCGTGGGTAACGGATCACAAACGGACCCTTGTTAGGCAACTGAGCCGTGTACATCAGGCGGCGCAGCTCATGCTCGTCCATCGGCGATGAAATCGTCAGGTTTGGAACTGGGCGCAGTGCTGCCAGGTCGAAGGCACCATGATGCGTCGGTCCGTCTTCACCCACCAGTCCGGCACGATCGAAACAGAACACCATGTTCAGGTTCAACAGCGCCACATCGTGGATGATATTGTCGAAAGCACGTTGTGCGAATGCACTATAGATGTTACAGAAAGGCAGCAGACCATCCTTCGCCATACCACCAGAGAAGGTGACGGCGTGCCCTTCGGCGATACCCACGTCGAAAGTGCGCTCTGGCATCTCCTTCATCATGATGTTCATCGAACAGCCTGAAGGCATAGCAGGTGTGACACCTACAATCTTCGGATTCTGCTTGGCCAGCTCCAAGAGGGTGTGTCCAAACACGTCCTGATACTTCTGGGGCTTGTTGGGATCCTTGTCAACGATACGCTCACCCGTCTCAGGGTCGAACTTGCCTGGTGCGTGCCAGACGGTGACATCCTTCTCAGCAGGTGCATAGCCATGACCTTTCTGCGTATGCAGGTGCAGCAGCTTCGGACCCTTCATCTCCTTAATGAGAGTCAGGATACGTACCAGCTCCTTCACGTTATGACCATCAAACGGTCCGAAGTAGCGGATATCCATACCGTCGAAGATGTTCTGCTGATGTGCAATGGCACTCTTCACAGCATTCGACAGGCGCTGGATGCCCTTCTTCCGATCATCCGTCATCAATCCTTTCTTATACAGCCAGCGGGTGGCCTTGAACTTGATGGCGTTATAGGTCTCGTTGGTGTTCAGGCCCAGCAGATACTGATTGAAGCCACCCACCGAACGGTCGATACTCATGTTATTGTCGTTGAGGATGATCAGCAGGTCGTTGGGTGATGAGGAGGCATTGTTCAGTCCCTCAAAGGCGAGTCCGCCAGAGAGTGCACCATCGCCAATCACAGCCACCACGTGGCGATGCTCGTTACCATTCAGCTTTGCTGCTATCGCCATTCCCAAGGCAGCCGATATAGAGTTGCTGGCATGGCCACAGGCAAACGTGTCGTACTCGCTCTCCGTAGGAGAGGGGAAGGGCTTGATGCCGCCCAACTTTCGGTTGGTACAGAATTGATCACGACGCCCCGTCAGAATCTTATGTCCGTAAGCCTGATGGCCCACATCCCACACGATTCTGTCTTCTGGGGTGTTAAAAACATAATGAAGCGCAACAGTTATCTCAACCACACCAAGACTGGAAGCCAGATGGCCAGGATTAACAGCCACCTCCTGCACGATATCCTCGCGTAACTCTTCACAGACCTGAGGCAATTCATCAACCGATAACTTGCGCAAATCCTCAGGGTATTGGATCTTGTTTAGAAATGTAAATTCCTTCTTATCCACGGTTTTAATCGATTATGCCTGCAAAGGTACACTAAATATTGCAAAAAACAAAATTTTTCTCAAAAATAATCGGTTTATGGGTAATTGTTTTGTGTGTTTGACAAAAAGTTGTAAATTTGCAGAAAAAATACGAGAATGAAATACGGAGTTATTGGAGTTGGTGCCATAGGTGGCTATTATGGCAGCAAATTAGCATATAGCGGACAGGATGTACATTTCCTGTCGCATAGTGATTACCAGTTTGTGAAGGAGCGTGGTATGCAGGTGGATTCCTGCGACGGCTCATTCCATCTTGATCATGTCAATGTCTATCAGTACACAACGGATATGCCGAAGTGCGACGTGGTGATCGTTGGTCTGAAGACCACTAACAATCATCTGCTTCCTGAACTGCTTACCCTCTTACTGCAAGAGCAGACGGTGGTGGTGTTGATACAGAATGGTATTGGTGTGGAGGCTGACGTGCAGGCGATGTTCCCAGGTGTGCAGATTGTTGCAGGACTGGCGTTTATCTGTTCAGCCAAGACGGAACCAGGACGTGTGAACCACCAGTGTTATGGCAGTATCAACCTGGGCAATTACTCCTGCAAGGATGAGGCTCGCTTTCAGAAGATCCTCGACGATTTCAAGCAGGCTGGTATCCAGGCTGCTTCTGTGCCCTACGAAGAGGCGCGCTGGAAGAAAGCGGTGTGGAACATGCCTTTCAACGGCATGACGGTAGCTCTGAACACACGTACGGATCTGCTTCTGAAGAACCCTTCCACCCGTCAGCTGATCCGCGATCTGATGATGGAGGTGGTAGGTGCAGCCCAGCACTTAGGGGTGACAGGTGTAACTGAGGCTTTTGCCGATAAGATGATTGAGACCACAGATGTCATGACACCTTATTCTCCCTCCATGAAGCTCGATTTCGATTTCCATCGTCCTATGGAGATTCATTATTTATATACACGCCCTATCGAGATCGCCAGAAATGCCGGCTACCGTATGTCGAAGCTGGAGATGCTGGAGGCAGAATTAAAGTTCTTACAGAGCTGACGCATGAAATACCTCTTACTACCTGAAACGAAAGACCGCAGTTTGGCGTTTTATCTGGCTATGGAGGAGTATGTGGCTCGTCAGACGGATGAGTCCGACAGCTTCTTTATGTGGCAGGTGCAGCCCAGTGTGATATTTGGTCGTAACCAGGTGGTGGAGAACGAGGTGAATGTCGATTACTGCCGTGCGAATGGCATCAGTATGTATCGCAGGAAGAGCGGCGGTGGTTGTGTGTATGCCGATATGGACAATCTGATGCTGTCGTACATCACTGCCGATGGGAATGTGAACTTCGCCTTCCATAAGTTTATCAACATGGTGCTATTGGTGCTGAGGAAGATGGGTGTTGAGGCCACAGGCACCAGTCATAACGATGTGCTGATAGGCGGATTAAAGGTTTGTGGCACAGCCTGTTACCATGTGGATGGCAAGAGTATTGTTCACAGCACGATGCTCTACGACACCAATATGCAGCACATGACGCATGCCATCACCCCCAGTCAGGAGAAACTGCAGAAGAAGGGTATTGAGAGTGTGCGCCAACGCGTCACCTTGTTGAAGGATCATACCACGATGAGTCTCGACGAGATCAAAGCCCTGATACGCCACACGCTCTGTACGGATGAACGCCTGCTGACGGCAGGTGAGGTGGCGGCTATCGAACAATTGGAGCAAAGCTATCTGAAACAGGAATTCATTAAGATAATACAATAGTCTATGGCAATTAAACAAGAATTGGAAAAACGTGAGAAGCGCACTTGTCTTTTTGACAAGCACTTGTCGTTGGGTGCCTTTATGTCGCCCTTCGGTGGTTTTGAAATGCCTATCCAGTATGCTGGCATTGAGCCTGAGCATAAGGCAGTACGTGAAAATGTGGGACTCTTCGATGTTTCTCACATGGGAGAGGTCATTGTGAGAGGTAAGGATGCGGAACGTTATGTACAATATATCTTTACAAACGATATCGCAGGCGCCCCTGTGGGTAAGATCTATTATGGCATGATGTGCTACGAGAACGGTGGTACGGTAGATGACCTTCTGGTCTATAAGATGGGAGAGAACGATTTCTTCCTCGTGATCAATGCCTCCAATATCGATAAGGACTGGGCCTGGATGCAACAGCATGCCGCTGGCTTCGACATCGATCTGCGTAACGTGTCAGACGACTATGGACAGTTGGCAGTGCAGGGGCCGGAGTCAGAGCATATCATGGAGACAGTGTTAGGTTTGCCTTGTAAGGAGTTGACCTTCTACACGACAAAGAAAATTCAGGACGTTATTATTTCCCGTACAGGCTATACGGGTGAGGATGGTTTTGAGATCTATGCCGCTCCTGACTTTATCCGTGAGTGCTGGGATAAGATGATTGCTGCTGGTGTACAGCCCTGTGGACTGGGTTGTCGCGACACCCTGCGCTTCGAGGTGGGCTTGCCCCTCTATGGCGATGAACTCTCAGAGGATATCACCCCCGTGATGGCAGGACTGACGATGTTTGTGAAATTTGACAAGCTAGAGTTTATCGGCAAGGAGACACTCTCCAAGCAGAAGGCAGAGGGTCCTGCCAAGAAACTGGTGGGTATCGAGATCTTCGACAAGGCGATACCCCGTCATGGTTATACCGTTTTGAATATGGAGGGTGAACCTATCGGTGAGGTAACCACAGGCTATCACACCCTCTCTACCGATAAGAGTGTTTGTATGGCGCTTGTCGATGCTGCCTATTCGAAGCTTGATACCGAGGTGCAGATCCAGATTCGCAAGAAGGTGTTTCCTGGTAAAGTGGTTAAGAAACAATTTTACACTAAAAATTATAAAAAATAAATATTATGGCTAAAGTAATTGAAGGACTCTACTACTCAGAGTCGCACGAATTTATCAGAGTAGAAGGTGACTATGGTTTCATCGGTATCACAGACTATGCCCAGAACGCACTTGGCAATGTGGTGTATGTAGATATGCCAGAAGTTGATGATGAGGTGACGGCTGGTGAGGAGTTTGGTGCTGTAGAGAGCGTGAAAGCTGCCAGCGATCTGATCTCACCTGTCAGTGGTACCGTTGTAGAGATCAACGAAGCCCTGGAAGACGAGCCGGAACGCATCAATCAGGATGCCTTCGAGAACTGGATCATCAAGGTAGAACTCAGCGACAAGTCAGAGCTCGACAACCTTATGGATGCCGCCGCCTATACCGCATTTTGCAATAAGTAATTATGGATTACAAATATTTTCCGCATACGGAAGATGACCTGCAGGCGATGATGGAGAAGGCGGGGGTGAAAGACCTTGACGACCTCTATGCCCAGATTCCAGATGCCATCCGTTTCAAGGGCGACTATCAGTTGCCCTCAGAGATGAGTGAGCTCGAGGTGCGCGACCTGTTTGAGAAGCTGGGTTCGCAGAACAAACAGCTCACATGCTTTGCAGGCTATGGCGTGTATGATCATTACACCCCCTCCGTCATTCCCAGTCTGTTGCAGCGCTCCGAGTTCCTGACTTCCTACACCCCGTATCAGGCAGAAATCTCCCAGGGCACCTTACATTATATCTTTGAGTATCAGAGTATGATGGCAGAGCTCACGGGAATGGATATCTCGAATGCCTCCATGGGTGTCAGCTGGTCTCAACCCCAAGACCCGTGAGGTGTTGGATACCTATGCTCTGCATCAGGGTATCGAACTGGTGACCATCCCTACCGAAGATGGTGTCACCAAACTCTCCGCTCTCCAAGATCTACTATCAACTTACGACGGTGTGGCAGGTGTGATGGTGCAGCAACCCAATGTGTTTGGCATCGTAGAAGATCTGACGGGTCTTGCTGAGGCTTGTCATGAGCAGAAGGCTCTCTTCATGATGGATTGTGTAGCTGCCGACCTCGCCATGCTGAAGACACCAGGCGAGTGGGGGGCAGATATCGCCGTAGGCGATGGTCAGAGCCTGGGTATCCCGATGCAGTTTGGTGGTCCTTATGTGGGCTATATGTGTTGCACGGAGAAGCTCATCCGTAAGATGCCAGGTCGTATCGTGGGTATGACCAAGGATAACAGAGACCAAAGAGCCTTCGTACTCACCCTTCAGGCACGTGAACAGCATATCCGTCGTCAGAAGGCCACGTCGAACATCTGTTCCAACCAGTCGTTGATGGCGCTCTTTGTTACGATCTATATGTCGCTGATGGGTAAACAGGGTCTGAAGGAAGCAGCTCAGCTCTCCTACGCAGGCGCCCACTATCTCTGCGACGAGCTGTTGAAGACAGGACGCTTCTCGTTGGTCTATGATCGTCCGTTCTTCAATGAGTTCTATGTGAAGTACGATGGCGATGCCGAAACACTCTATCTGCGTTTCATCGAAGCCGGCTTCCTGGGTGGTGTACGTTTTGAAGAGGGCTTCCTCTTTGCTGTCACCGAGAAGCGTACGAAAGAAGAAATCGATAACCTTGTAAAGATCGCTGCTATATGAACAATAGATTATACGGAAATCTGATCTTTGAACTCTCGAAGGAGGGTCGCAAAGGCTATAGTCTGCCAAGAAACAATTTTGGCGATTACAAGGTGCCTCAGTCGCTGTGTCGTGCAGAAGATGCCGCCCTGCCTGAGTGCGATGAACTGACGGTAGTACGCCATTACACCAATCTCTCGAATAACAATTTTGGTGTAGATACAGGCTTCTATCCCCTCGGCTCGTGTACGATGAAATACAATCCGAAGATCAATGAGGAGGTGGCAGTGCTGCCGCAGTTCCAGAACCTCCATCCAGAGCAGCCCGAGCATACCGTTGCTGGTGCCGAGGCATTGGTTACCCTGTTGGAGAGGTCGCTCTGTGCCCTTACAGGCTTGGCTCATTTCACCTTCAAACCCTATGCAGGTGCCCATGGTGAGCTCACAGGCCTGATGACGATAGACAATTATCACCGTTCGCAAGGTGACCTGCAGCGTAAGAAGGTGATTGTGCCTGATTCAGCCCATGGCACGAACCCAGCCTCTGCTGCTGTCTGCGGCTTGGAGATTATCGAGGTGAAGTCACTGGCTGATGGTACTGTCGATTTCGAGGATCTGCAGCGTATCGTCGCCGAACAGGGTTCTGAGATTGCCGCCATGATGATGACCAATCCTAATACCCTCGGACTCTTTGAGACTCGTATCCCTGAGATCGCAGCCCTCATCCACGGCTGTGGTGGATTGATGTATTATGATGGTGCCAACCTGAATCCGATGCTGGGTGCTTGTCGTCCTGGCGATATGGGCTTCGATGTGATGCATATCAATCTGCATAAAACCTTCTCCACGCCTCATGGTGGCGGTGGTCCTGGCTCAGGCCCTGTGGGTGTACGTGAAGGTCTGCAGGCGTTCTTCCCCTGCGTGTCGCCTTATCAGGGCAACTATGCTGTGATGATGCGTGCCTATGCCTATATTCTCTCCTTAGGTCGTGAACAAGTTAAGCTGGTAGGTCCTCTGGCCACCCTTAATGCCAACTACATCAAGGAGTCGCTGAAGGATGTCTATGAGTTGCCTATCGATACCACATGTTGTCATGAGTTCGTGTTCGACGGCTTGAAGGATAAATCCACGGGAGTCACCACGATGGATGTGGCGAAGCGATTGTTAGACTACGGCTATCATGCCCCAACGATCTACTTCCCGCTGCTTTTCCATGAGAGTCTGATGATTGAACCCACGGAGAACGAGTCGAAGGAGACACTTGATGGCTTTATCGCTGTGATGCGAAAGATTGCCGAGGAGGCCAAGACAGATCCAGATCTGGTGAAGTCGGCACCCCACACCACACCCATCGGACGTGTGGATGATGTCCTCGCCGCCAAGCATCCCGTTGTTACCTATAAGCAAATGATGAATGATGTCTAAAGAAACTGATTTGATAATCATCGGTGCGGGGCCTGGCGGTTACCGCGCCGCTGAATACGCTGCCAAACAAGGTCTGAAGGTTGTCATCTTCGAAGGCTCAGAGGTGGGAGGCACCTGTCTCAATGTAGGCTGTATCCCCACGAAGACCTATGTCCACGCTGCCACCTTTGCTGAGGCTCGTCAACGCATGAGTGAGGTTGTGCCCCAGCTCCGTGCTGGTGTCGAGACCATCCTCTCGCATCCGAACATCACCTTGGTGAAGGAGGTTGGTAGATTCGTTGATGCTAACACTGTCAATGAATTCACTGCCCCCCACATCATCATCGCCACAGGTTCCGAAACCAAATGGCTCCCTATCGAAGGTGCCAAGACAGACCCTCGTGTCGTAGATTCCACAGGACTGCTGCAACAGGAGGTGCTCCCCAAGCGCCTTGCCATCATTGGTGCAGGCGTCATCGGTATGGAGTTCGCCAGTGTCTTTAATCGCTTCGGCTCAGAGGTAACGGTGATCGAATACCTGAAGGAGTGCTTGCCAGCCCTTGATAGCGACATCGCCAAGCGCCTGCGCAAGTACTTAGAAAAGTGTGGTATCACCTTCAAGATGAAGACCGCTGTTGAAAACCTTGCCGACATCGATGCCGACCTGATCCTGATGGCTACAGGCAGAAAACCTCGTGTGCAGGCTGACTTTGCCAATGCCGGCATTGAGTATGATGAGCGTAAGGGTGTGGCTGTAGATGAGAACTTCCAAACTACCGTGAATGGCATCTACGCCATTGGCGATGTAAACGGCAAGCAGATGCTCGCCCATGCCGCAGAGATGCAGGCTGTGCATGTGGTGAACCAAATCCTTGGCAAGAAAGACAACATCCGCTTCGACATCATGCCTGCTGCCATCTTCACAGAACCCGAGGCAGCTTGCGTAGGACCTACCGAAGACCAACTCAAGAGCGAAGGTATTGCCTATACCTGCAAGAAATCCTTCTGGCGCGCCAATGGTAAGGCCCTGGCGATGAACGCTACAGAAGGTATGCTGAAGCTCTTCTCCGATGCTGATGGGGTGATTCTGGGTTGTCATGCCTATGGTGTCCATAGTGCCGACATCGTCCAGGAGGTCTCAGTCCTCATGTGCAAGCACACCACTATCAGTGAACTCGCTGATATGGTTCACATCCATCCGACCCTCTCGGAGATACTCAAAAACGCTGTAGAATAATCACTACAGCGTTTTTTATACCCCTCCACATGTCATTTCGAGCGTAGTCGAGAAATCTCTAAGAAATCTCCTGAGATCTCTCCATGCGCTGCGCTTAGTCGAGATGACAGGGAAGTCGTTTCTTTCACTTTGTAACGAAATGATTGGTTTTGAGTGCAAAGTGACAGCAAATAGAAAGCAAAAACAAACTACAAGTTTACAAAATGTTATTTTATTTGCTTTTTAACAAACAAAAAGAAAGTGTTTTGTACGTTTTCGCGACATAAAGCCGTAATTTTGCCCCCGCAAACTTACAAACAGAGCATATTATAACGCAAACTTACAAACAGTGCATAATTAATAAGGTAAAGAGATATGAAAATTAAAAAGCGTTGGATAATCCTGATGACGGCGATGACGTTGATTGCCGTTGCGGGGCTTTTCGTAGGTGAACCTACGTTTGAATGTGACTGGTCGGTAATCTCCGCGGCTGATGTGGCGTGGCTGATTACCGCCACTATTTTTGTGCTGATGATGACGCCTGGTCTGTCGTTTTTCTATGGTGGCATGGTGGGTGCGAAGAACGTCATCTCGACGATGTTGCAGTCGTTTATCGCTATGGGACTGATTTCGGTGCTGTGGGTGGTCATTGGCTTCTCGCTGTGCTTTGGCGACGACATCGGTGGCGTCATTGGCAATCCTTTGACATTCCCCATGTTTCATAACGTAGGTGGAGCCGTCTATACCACACCCGCAGGCAACGTGTTGGGCGGTGCAACGATACCCTTGGCACTCTTTGCACTGTTCCAGATGAAGTTTGCCATCATCACGCCTTCGCTGATTACGGGTTCGTTTGCGGAACGCGTGCGCTTTTCGGCGTATATGTTCTTCATGATGTTTTTCTTCTTCGTCATCTATTGTCCGCTGGCTCACATGACATGGCATCCTGAGGGTCTGTTTATGAAGTGGGGCGTCATCGACTTCGCCGGTGGTATCGTGGTGCATGCTTCCAGTGGTGTTGCTGCCCTCGCAGGAGCTATCTATCTGGGACGACGCAAGGCGGAGACCCGTAAGAGCGAACCTGCCAACATCCCCTTTGTACTTCTGGGTGCCGCCATGCTGTGGCTGGGTTGGTTTGGCTTCAATGCAGGTTCGTCGCTGCATGCTGACGGACAGGCCATCAAGGCGTTCCTGAATACGAATACGGCCTCGGCAACGGCTATGATGACGTGGATTTTCTTCGACTGTCTGCGTGGGCGCAAACCGTCGGCGATGGGTGCTGCTGTGGGTTGTGTAGTCGGTCTGGTAGCTATCACGCCGTCGGCAGGCTACGTCACTGTGGGACAGAGCATCTTTATCGCCTTTGTCATCACGCTGATCTGTAACATTGCTGTCTATTGGCGTTCGCACTCCAACATCGACGATGCCCTCGACGTGTTCCCCACACACGGCACAGGTGGTATCTTCGGCACAGTGCTGACAGGTATCTTTATACAAGAGGGACTCATTGCAGGCACGTGGGAGGGTTTTGTAATTTTCCTCTATCATCTGCTGGCTATCATCATCGTATTCGTCTATACCTTTATCATGAGTTGGCTGGGATATAAACTCATCGACAGTCTGATTCCCATGCGTGTGTCGGAGTATAGTGAAAAGGTGGGTCTCGACTTCTCGCAGCACGATGAGCACTACGGACTGGCGCATATCGGCGAGCGAGAGCTGGCGGAATACGAAGAACACCTGAAGGAAAAAATGAAAAACGCTGTAGAATAATTCCTACAGCGTTTTGAGGATGTCTTCTACCACTTTGGGGAAGTATTTCATTTCGAGTTGATGCTCTTTCTCGGCGATGATCTCTACGGAGTCATCAGGGGAAAGGGCAACTTTGTATTGTGCGATGATCTCTCCTGAATCGCAGACGGGTGTGACCCAGTGGACGGTCATACCCGTCTCTGTCTCTCCTGCGGCTTTTACCGCCTCATGCACATGGTGGCCCCACATGCCCTTGCCACCGTATTTGGGCAACAGGGCAGGGTGGATGTTGATGATCCTGTGAGGGAAGGCTTCAATCAGGAAATCGGGGATCAACGGAAGCCAGCCTGCCAGGACGATGAAGCCGATGCTATATTTCTGAAGCAGGGGCAGCATGACATCGGGGTTGTGCAGGTCGGCCTTAGGGGTGACGGCAGTAGGCACACCGAGTTGCTGAGCCCTGACCAGTGCGAAGGCTTCTGCCTTATTACTGACAACGAGAGCGCAGTTCACGCTCTCGGAGTCAGCAAAGTACTTGATCAGGTTCTCGCAGTTCGTTCCGCTGCCTGATACAAAGATAGCTATATTCATTATTATACTAAATGTTCGATCAAATCTGCACGATCGCCTGGGAGCATGTCGATGACAGGAATCTCAACCATCGTGTAGCAACCGGGCTGCAGACGCATGGAGGCACGGGCTACATTGACCAGCACCTGACCTGTGAGGGCAGGGTTGTTGATGCTCATGTTGAACTCCAGACGCTGGTTCTGCGTCTTACCGCTCACACCCTTGCGTACGAGGTTTACACCATGACCCATGTCGCGCACATCATCGACGCTCTCTACCTGGAACACGTGGGTCTCGTCGCTGGCGAAGTAAGGATCGGCCTTGATGGCAGCGGTCACCTCTTCGAGCTTGGCACCATCTTCGAGCTCTACATACACCATGCGGCGATGGATGCCCTCACCGAGGGGGATGGTCATCGACAGGGCGTTCTTCACACCAGCCTTTGAGCGTACGCAGACGCTGTGGCCCATCGACATACCAGGACCGAAGTTGGTGTAGCTGAGTCCCTTTGGAGCGAGGCTCTGCATCAGGGTGCGAACGATTGAGTCGCTACCCGGATCCCAGCCTGCGGCAATCACGCTCACGGTGTTGGTCTCCTTGTTGAGTTTCATCAGACGCTCACGGTAGCCACGTATGTTCGTGTGGATATCGAATGAATCGACGGTGTTGATGCCGAGGGGCAGAATCTGGTTGGCATACTCCTCACAGCTGCGGGTAGGTGTGGCGAGGATGGCAACATCCACGTCCTTCAGCTCACGGATATCCTTCACAACGTCATATCCAGCGAGTTCTGCGGGCTTGTTCTCTGCGCCATTGCGACGTACGATACCTGCTACTTCAAAATCTGGGGCTGTCTCCAGGGCCTCAAGTGCATACTTACCAATGTTGCCGTAACCGACGACGGCTGCTCTGATTTTCTTCATATTTTAATGTGTTTGTTGGTTATTTCAATCTAAACAAATAACAATTTGCCGGGAAAAATGCATAAAAACTTTCTATTTGTGCTAGAATGCAAGGTTTTATGCAAGAAATATAATAAAATCGACGGTGAATCGTTATTTTAATGCATAAAAATAAAATAGGTTAAGAACTATGATTGAATATATCAAAGGAGAACTGACTGAGCTGACCCCTGCATTGGCAACGATCGAGGCAGGTGGTATCGGCTACGGACTGAACATTTCGTTGAATACGTTTAGTGCCATACAGGGGAAGAAAGAGGTAAAGCTCTATGTGTATGAGGCCATCCGCGAAGATGCCCATCTGCTCTACGGCTTCTTAAATAAGAAGGAACGTGAGATGTTCCTGTTGCTGATCACGGTGAGTGGGGTAGGTGCCAACACGGCGCGGATGATGCTGTCGGGCATGAGTGTGGCAGAGTTGTGTAACGCCATCTCGACAGGAAATGCAAAGATGATACAAAGTATCAAGGGCATCGGTAAGATGACGGCCCAGCGCATCATCGTTGACCTGAGTGATAAGATTGTGGCTTTAGGCATCACCGAGGAGATACCTGTGGGAGGCACTGTGGCCGCACCTGTGAACAATGAGGTGAAGGATGAGGCTGTATCGGCTCTGACGATGCTGGGATTTGCGCCGGCACCGAGTCAGAAGGTTGTCGTTCAGATCTTGCAGGAGCAGCCTGATGCGCCTGTGGAAACCGTTGTAAAATTGGCTTTGAAACAAATTAAATAATAATTATTTTAGCAACGGACTACAGAACTTAAGGACTTATTTTTGAGAGTCCAAGAAGTCCTGTAGTCCGTTGCCAAGAAAATCATGCGTAGAATTGTCGGGATATTGGTTGGCTTCTTTTTCGCGTGCGTGTATGCGCAAGCGCAGGAGGCTGATTCGCTGACAGCACGCTTTCGCATCCAGAAGACAGCCCCCCTGTTTGTTGCCGATCTCGACTCTTCTGCCGTCGATCTGAAGCGCCCTGACAATATCCGTCAGACAGTGGAGTACGACGACTCTGCCAACGTGTATTACATCGGCTCTAAGATTGGCGACTCTTTCCTGAACGCTCCCATCCTGATGACCCCCGACGAGTATCGTCGCTGGAGTGAGAAGCGCGCCATGCACGAATTCTTCCGCAAGAAGAACTCGGAAAACGTGAAGAACGAGGGCAAGGATAAGTTCTCGTTTGCCGATATGCACTTCGACCTCGGACCAGCCGAGAAGATCTTCGGTCCTGGTGGCGTGCGTATCAAGACGCAGGGAACGGCAGAGCTGAAGATAGGCATGAACATGAAGAACATCGACAACCCCTCGCTGCCCATCAGAAACCGCAAGACCACTGCCTTCGACTTCGATGAGAAGATCAACCTCAACGTGAACGGTAAGGTGGGCGACAAGGTGAACATGAACCTGAACTACAACACCGATGCTACCTTCGATTTCGACACGCAGAACCTGAAACTGAAATACGAGGGCAAGGAAGACGAGATCTTCAAGCTGGTAGAGGCTGGTAACGTGACCTTCCCCACAAACAACTCACTGGTGAAGGGTGCTTCGAGCCTCTTTGGCGTACGTGCCGACATGCAGTTCGGACGCCTGAAGCTGCAGACGGTACTCTCGCAGAAGAAATCATCGACGAAGAGCGTCTCGACGAAAGGCGGCACACAGACCACTCCTTTCGAACTCGATGCCGTGGACTATGAAGAGAACCGCCACTTCTTCCTCTCGCATTATTTCCGTGAGCATTACGATGAGGCGATGGCAAACCTGCCTAACCTCCTGACGGGTATCGAGATCAACCGTGTGGAGATCTGGGTGACCAACAAGACAGGTATTACCAGCAACACCCGTAACATCGTGGCATTCACCGACCTCGGCGATACCAAGGTGAGCAACCCCATCTGGGATCTGACAGGACAGCAGGTGCCAGGCAACGACGCCAATACGGAGTACAGAACCCTCACCACGCAATATGAAGCAGCCCGCGATATCGACCAGACCAACACGGTGCTGGCAGCTATCCCAGGCTTCCATTCAGGTGCCGACTTTGAGAAGCTGGCCAGTGCACGCCTGCTGTCGAGTTCGGAATATACCGTGAACAAAGCCCTCGGCTACGTGTCGCTGCGTACAGGTCTGCAGACGGATCAGGTGCTGGCAGTGGCCTATGAGTTCACCTATGGCGGTGTGACCTATCAGGTGGGTGAGTTTGCCAGCGACCTGACAGACGCTTCGAAGGCCCTCTTCGTAAAGTCGCTGAAGAACACCTCCAACAACCCCTATCAGGGCAACTGGCAACTGATGATGAAGAACGTGTATTACCTCGCCTCGACGGTAGAGAGGACCAAGTTCCGCCTCGACATCAAGTTCCAGAGCGACACCACAGGCGTGTATCTCACCTATATCCCTGAGCCGCAGGTCAAGAACCGCACGTTGCTGCGCCTCCTGGGCTGTGACCATCTGGACATGAACAACAAGAACAATCCCGATGGCTATTTCGACTTCATAGAAGGCTATACCGTGAGCAACGGACGCGTGTTCCTGCCGTCTGCAGAACCCTTCGGCCGATACCTGCGCAAACAGCTGGTGAAGGCAGGCGTTCCTGAGGCTATCGCAGAGAAATACGTGTTCAGCCAGCTCTACGACTCCACGAAGACCACTGCCAAGCAGGATGCCGAGAAGGATAAGTATATCATGACAGGTCAGTTCAAGGGCACGTCGGGCAACGTCATCTCCTTAGGAGCCTATAACGTGCCGCAGGGATCGGTGGTGGTGACTGCTGGTGGCGTGGTACTCACGGAGGGCTCCGACTATACTGTCGATTATTCGGCAGGTGAGGTGACCATCCTGAATCAGAGCATCATCGATGCCGGCACCAACGTGAACGTGTCGCTGGAGTCGGACACCAACTACGGTCTGCAGCGCAAGTCGATGGTGGGTGTCAACTGGGAGTATGAGTTCTCGAAGAACTTCCAGGTGGGTGGTACGCTGATGCATCTCACCGAGCAGGCCCTCACCTCGAAGGTGCTGCTGGGACAGGAGCCGTTGAAAAACACGCTGTGGGGCCTGAATGTGAACTGGAAGCAGGAGAGCCACTGGCTCACCTCGATGCTGAACAAGATACCTTTCTTGCATGTGAAGGAGCCTTCGCACATCAACTTCTCGGGAGAGTTTGCCCAACTCATCGCAGGCACGGCGAGCGGCATCCAGGACAACGCCTCGTATATCGATGATTTCGAGAACTCGAAGAACTACATCGACGTGAGCAATCCCAAGCTTTGGGATCTCTCCAGCGTGCCCTCCACCTTCCCTGAGGCCCACGACAGGACGGATGTCACCAGCGGCTACAACCGTGCCCTGCTGGCGTGGTATAACATCGACCCGCTCTTCACCCGTCGTTCCTCTACACTCACCCCTGCCCATATCAAGAGCGATCTGGATCAGTTGTCGAATCACTATGTGCGCGAGGTGTATGTCAAGGAGCTCTATCCCAACCGTCAGCAGAGCACCTATAACGGCGCCACCTCTACGCTGCCCATCCTGAATCTGGCTTACTACCCCCAGGAGCGAGGACCCTATAACCTGACACGCGACCTGAATCCCGACGGTACGCTGCGCCAGCCCGAGACGAAGTGGGGTGGTATGATGCGTAAGCTCGAGACCACCGACTTCGAGCAAGCTAACATCGAGTATGTGGAGTTCTGGATGCTCGACCCCTTCATCTACACCCGAGAGGACGGCACTGCCTCCGAATATGCCGGCGACCTCTATATCGACCTCGGTGAGATCAGCGAGGATGTGCTGCGCGATGGCAAGAAGTTCTACGAGAGTGGCATGCCTGTCGATGGCTCCGACTCCTACACCACCACCCAGTGGGGTAAGATTCCCGTGCAGACCACCCAGACCTATGCCTTTGCCACCACGGAGGGCTCACGCAACCTGCAGGATGTTGGTCTCAATGGTCTGAACGATGACGAGGAGCGCACCTATGGCGCCTATAAGGAGTGGATCGATGCCGTGATAGGTACAGGCATCGTGACGAAGGACAGTGTGATCCAAGCCTGGCGCAAAGACCCTGCCGGCGATAACTACCACTACTTCCGCGGCACCGATTACGACGAGGAGAAGAAGAGCATCCTCGATCGCTATAAGCTGATCAACAATCCGCAGGGCAACTCGCCCGATAACGACAACCAGACGGAGTCGTACGACACCAGCTACAAGAGCGGACCCGATGTGGAGGATATCAACCAGGACTTCACGCTGAACGAGATAGAGCGTTACTACCAGTACAAGGTGCGCATCAGTCCTGAGATACTCGATGCCTACCAGAGCGGCGTAGCACCCGAAGACTGCTTCATCTCCGACATGCGTACCAGCAGTGTGAAACTGCGTAACGGCGAGACCACCACCGTCAACTGGTATCAGTTCCGTGTGCCCCTGGTGGACTATGAGCGCAAGGAAGGCACCATCAGCGACTTCACCAGTATCCGCTTCATGCGAATGTTCCTGTCGGGCTTCCAGAAGCCCATCGTGCTCCGCTTCGGCAGTCTGAACCTCGTGCGTGGCGAATGGCGTGTCTATAAGCAGAGTCTCAGCAATGGAGGTCCTGAGATGGGAACCATCGACGTGAGTGCTGTGAACATCGAGGAGAACAGCGACAAGAAGCCTGTGAACTACGTGCTGCCGCCAGGCATCAGTCGTGTTACCGACCCCTCACAGCCCCAGCTCGTGGAGAGCAATGAGCAGGCCCTGCAGATGATTGTCAACGACCTGCAGCAGAACGAGTCGAAGGCCGTGTATAAGAAGACCCTCATCGACATGCGCCTCTACAAGCACCTGCAGATGTTCGTCCACGCCAACCACCTGGAGCCCGACCTCACCAATCTGGGTGACAACCAGCTGGCACTGTTCGTCCGCCTGGGTAGCGACTATAAGAACAACTACTACGAATACCAGATACCGCTCTCGCTGACGCCCGACCGCAACGACTATAACCAATACTCCACAGCCGATCGCCGCATGGTGTGGCCGCTGGAGAATATGCTCGATATCGACCTCGACGTGTTTACCAACCTGAAGAAAGAGCGCAACCGCCTGAGGAGCACTGGCATGACCTCTTATACGCAGCTCTACTCCGCCTCCGACCCTAACATCACGAAGAATACAGTCAGCATCCTGGGTAACCCCACACTCGGAGAGGTGAAGGTGATGATGATCGGTGTGCGTAACATCTCCAGCGAGGTGAAGTCGGGTGAGGTATGGGTCAACGAGCTCCGATTGATGGATTCCAACAACGAGGGAGGTTGGGCAGCTTCCGGCTCGATGAACGTCCAGCTCTCCGACTTCGGTAGCGTGAACGTCACGGGCCGTTATATCAGCGACGGCTTCGGCGGTCTGGAGGAAGGCGTGATGCAGCGCTCCACCGATACACAGAAGCAGTACAGCGTCACCACCTCGCTGGAGCTCGGCAAGTTCTTCCCCGACAAGGCGAAGGTGTCGGTGCCCCTCTACTATTCCTACACCAAGGAGATCGTGAAGCCACGCTATAATCCGCTCGACACCGACCTGCGCCTCGATGAGGCCCTCGATGCAGCCCCCACCGAGCAGGAACGCGATAGTATCGAGAACATCGCCCTGTCGCGTACCACCAACTCCAACTTCTCACTCTCCAACATGCGCTGGGGCTTGAAGACGAAGCGCCACCCGATGCCTTACGACCCTGCCAACTTCTCGTTCAGTTACAGCAATACCAGCCGCTTCACCTCGGGTAAGACCACCGTCTATGAGAAGGAGTTCCAGTGGCGAGGCGCCCTGAACTACAGTTATTCGCCCGTGTATAAGACGTTGGAGCCTTTCAAGAAGCTCAATGGCAAGTCGAAGTGGCTCAACTTCCCCAAGGCCTTCGGTCTGAACTACCTGCCGCAGTCGATCGCCTTCAACTCAGAGATCACCCGCCATTACTATGAGCTGCAGGAGCGCGACATGGAGAATCTCGACAACCACAGCCTGCCCCTCATCTTCAACTCGCAGTTCCTCTGGAATCGCGACTTCTCCCTGCGCTGGGACTTCACGAAGAACCTGCACTTCAGTTTCCAGTCGGCCACCCATGCCGAGATCGAAGAGCCCTACACGCCAGTGAACAAAGACCTCTTCCCCGACCGCTATTCAGCTTGGAAAGACTCCGTGTGGCGCAGCATCAAGAACCTGGGTACGCCGCTCGACTACCAGCAGCAGGCCACAGCCAGCTACCAGCTGCCGCTGAACAAGTTGCCTTATTTGGAGTGGATCAATACCGACGCCACTTATAATGCCCGTTACACGTGGGTACGAGGCACGGAGCGTAACGACGGTCTCACGCTGGGTAACACCGTGAGCAGCAACCGCAATCTGAACATTAACGGCTCGTTCAATCTGGAGACCTTCTATCACTACTTCCCCTTCCTGAAGAAGGCCGACGAGCGCTTCGGCCGCTCCAGCAGTTCCGCCCGAACCCAGAAGGCCAGCAAGCTCCAGAAGACACCGAAGAAGACCCCAGCTACGCCAGCCAACCCCGACGAGTCAAAACTGCCCCTCCACAAGAACGCCTATCAGCGTGAGGTCACCCTGAGTCCCGACACCACCATCGTCGTGGCCCATAACAAGAATAGCCGCAAGCTCGATGTCACGGCTCGCACCCGCGACGGCAAGCCCTATCGCATCAAATACAAGGTGATCGACCAGAACAAGATCCTGATAAAGAACCTCGATACCGTTCAGGTGAAACTCAGCATCGTGGCCAAGCCGCCTGTCGATGACCAGTGGTGGTATAAGCCCACGCAGACCGTTGCCCGCTTCCTGATGATGGTACGCTCCATCAACGTGAGCTATCGCAACCAGTACTCCATGCTGTTGCCGGGCTTCCTGCCTAACATCGGCGATATGTTCGGACAGCGTTCCGACGGTCTGCTGGCGCCAGGTCTCGACTTCGCCTTCGGTATGATCTCCGACAGCTATATCGACAAGGCGCTGGATAACAAATGGCTCGCCCTTAACGACAACCTCTCAACGCCAGCCTCCATCAACAGCGCCAACGACGTGCAGGTCAGGGCGGTGCTCGAGCCCATCCGCGACCTGAAGATCGACCTGAACGCCTCATGGACCGACAACCGTACCCGTAGCGTGCAGTATATGTATGCCGGCAAGCCCACTACCCACAGCGGTACCTTTAATATGACCACCATCTCGCTGAAGGGCTCCCTCGCAGGCATAGGCGATGCCAACAACGGCTATCCCTCCAGCGCCTTCGATGAGTTCCGTTCACTGTTGCCCGAGTTCCGGGATAGGGTACGTGCGCAGTATGCCGATGCCCCTCAGAAGCATGAGGATCTCAATCCCTACGGCGCCGATGTCATGGTACCCGCCTTCCTCTCCGCCTATACGATGGGAGCCGGCAAGTCGCTCAGCATCTTCCCAGCCATCACCCGCATGCTGCCCAACTGGACCATGCGCTATACGGGCCTGATGCGCATCCCTGGGGTGAGCGACTATCTGAAGAGCATCACGCTCAACCATGCCTATAAGAGTGTCTATAGTGTGGGTAGCTATGCCTCTTACAGCTCTTGGCGTGAGTATATGGACGGGCTGGGCTTCATTACCGATCAGACCACTGGCGGCCTGCAGCCCTCGTCGATGTATAATGTCTCTACAGTGAGCATCAACGAGGCATTCTCACCCCTGTTGGGTGTCGATGCCACCTTCCAGAACAACCTCACGGCGAAGCTCGAGTATCGCACCACCCGCGTGCTCAGCCTCTCCATGACCAGTGTGCAGATCAACGAGGCACTCAGTCGCGACTGGGTGATCGGTCTGGGTTATAAGATCCAGGACTTCCGTCTCTTCACCGATGGCTTCAGCCGCAAGCTGGGTAAGATGCAGAAGCGAGCCAAGAAGTTGACCAAGTCCGATACTTCTAAAGCGTCAGCTGCCGCCACCTCCACCACGTCGAAGTCGGGTGTGAACCACGACCTGAACCTGCGCCTCGACATCTCTTTCCGCAGTCAGGCAGCCATCACCCGCGACATCGCCCTGGGCACCTCCTCAGCCTCCAGCGGTAACAGCGCCTTCAAAATCTCGTTCATGGCCGACTACACCCTGAGTCGTCTGATGACCATCACGGCCTACTACGATCAGCAGACCAACACGCCGCTCCTCGCCAGCAGTTCTTATCCCACCACCACCCGCGACTTCGGCCTCTCGCTGAAGTTCTCCCTGACAAGGTGATAAAACAATGGCGCGACTCCTCCCGAGCCGCGCCGTCATAATTAGTAAAACTTTAAGTATGGTGTATGTATTGTAAGTAGTTTGTTTTCGTGTGCAAAGGTACGAAACTATTCGCATTCCTATACCATTTTTCTCAAGAAAACCCACGTAAACGTTAGCGACAGAGTCTTGTCATCTCGACCGAGCGAAGCGAGTGGAGAGATCTCCTGAGACCTCTCGACTCCGCTCGAGGTGACATCAATACCCCATACACGAGGTAGCTCCCAGTGCCGTCAGCACCGCTGATGCAATAGACACGATGATCTGTGCTATGAACTTAATACTCTCTTTTTTCGTCATAATCGCCTCCTTTCTTAATCATCGTCGATGGGACTGTCGTCGTTACCGCCACCACCGCCTCCGGTGTTACCGCCCTGGTTGCCACCTTGGTTGGTGTTACCACGCTTCAGCACATTACCCTCCTCATCAAGACAGGTGATCTGAATAGAGGTGTTCTTCAGCTCATCCTTCACGTCCACATTAGGGGTGAAGATAATGCGGCGCACACTGATCAGACTCGTCTTCACATCCTCCAGCTTCTCTACCGCCTTACTACGGACGCCGAAGCGCATCGTTCCCAGTCCGGGGATGGGGATGGAGTGACCTTCGGTGGCCCATGTGCGAATCACTTCGCCAGCAGCATCCCAAGCTGCCTTGATCACACCTGCAGAGATACCGCTGTGGGTAGAAGCCTCTGCGAATACCTTCTTTTCCTGGATAGGTGAGTACAGATCAGGACGCATCACGAATTTCTTACCAGGATTCTTACCAAGTTTTACTTCACGTAGCTGTGCAATTACTTTAATAGCCATAGTTTTAATTAGTTTTTAAATAGTTAGTTTGTTAATTTTAATGGTTAATGTTCTCATGTCGCCTGAGAGCGCTTTAACTGAGCTATATTAAAGGAAAATTTTGCAAGTGTTAATGCGCCAATTTCTAGATTTAAATCTCGCAATTTTTATCCTTAATAGGCGAGGTATCCACCTCTCTCGTTTGACGCTACAAAGGTACAAAAAAATCAGTATTCCTGCAAGCGTTTTCCAATTTTATCTTGAAATGTTAAAATCTGGAGCAGCGAGCGCAAACAAGTGTACTTGATTTGCCGAGTCGTGACAGATTTCGACGAAGTCAAAATGATGTAATCAAATCTGGAGAGCCGTGCCCGTGCCGCCGTGCCATTAGGAAAATCAAAAATAGTATTTTAGTAAAATAGATATATATTAAATTTATATATATTATAATATATATAAATTATAAATTAATACTACTAATATAAAATCGCAAAATTGAAAATCGCAATGGCACGGCGGCACGGGGCACGGCGTACATTTTTTGCCTAAAATACTTGCTACAAGCATGGCAAAGTCTATAAAGCCGCTTATCACAAAACAGGCGTTATGATACTCTGACGGCGTGCCACCGTGCCGCCGTGCCATTAGTAAAATTTAAATTCAAAGATGATGTTACCACGAGGAATTAGAAATAATAATCCATTGAACATCCGCAGGTCGAAAGACCTGTGGATGGGCTTACGAGCCCAGAAGACAGATTCGGCATTTTGTCAGTTTGAAACCTTAGAGTATGGTTGGCGCGCTGCGTTTTACCTGCTCACACGTACGTATTATCATAAGTATCGACTCTATACCATCAGGATGATCATCAATAAATGGGCACCGCCCAATGAGAATCAGACTTCGAAGTATATTGAGAATGTGTGTCGATTGACGGGGATTGCGCCTGATGAGCCGATCGGTATTCCGTCTGATCAGCCGGAGCGTTGGATGGCGGTTGGTTTGGCAATGGCGATACAGGAGAATGGGACGGAGTCGTTAGACTATTTTGCGATGCTAAAAGGGTGGGGGCTTCTGTCAAAACGAGCGTAGTCTAGTCACCTCGAGCGCAGTCGAGAGGTCTCATGAGATCTCTCCATGCGCTTCGCTTAGTCGAGATGACTGGAAAGGGGAAGTTTGGATGACAGGTATGGGGGGTGTGGTTGAGTGGGCAATAGTTAAGATTCCTTAAATCAAATTACATAAGTCGGAAAATTCTTTGGTTTTATCGGTGTTTTTTGTTATTTTTGCACTTTAAAATGATTTTTAAAATTGAAGAAATATGAAAAGTTCTTTACTTCAGCTTGTGATTGGTATAGGTGCAGTAGCTGCCTTTGCATCCTGTTCAAGGTTTGTTGCTCCCTCTTCGTATGAAGAAGTTCAGAAAGAGTCGTATAAAACTAGTTTCGAAACAAAGTATGGTACTATTCCGTCCAATCAGAAATGGGATTTCTCAACGTACGAGGTACGTCTGGGTACCCGTGGTGGCAGTGGCATTACTACCGAAATTATGGAAAAAGGTGTAGATTTCGGTGATGTGTCGAACCTGGAGTTAGAGCATCATGCGTTCCCACAGAAACCGGTATGGGATTATGATATCATCAAGAGTGGCATTACCAAGAATGCGGAATTATTTAATGCTATCAATGTTAAGCTGCCTGAGAAGCGGGGACAAAAGAAGGATGACGTTGTATTAGTTGCACCATCCAGTTCGTTCTATATCTATCCGCTGCTCAGTGGTGGCGGTAATCGCTACGATCTGAAGGTGAAGGTGGGCGATGAAGATCCTGTAATTGTTTTCACTAAGGACTACACCAATTTCCAAACTGTTAACGGCATGAAGAAACTCAATGGCGAGACTGTAAACATGCGTGGTCTTAAGATTGAGGCTCCCGTTGGCACACCTATAGAGATTTATCTGGATAATATGATAGATGTAGATAACAAAAAACTGCCGACGATGGGTACTACCAATGGTTATGCCGTTTACATTGATGTGCCTGAAGACGTTCAACTGGAGCTCGACGATGTTGAACTGGCCGACGATCATGTTATTAAGTACATTGGTATCGAGGATGCCCAGAACGGTGATTTTGACTACAACGACTTGGTGCTGGCTGTTGTCGGTAATCCAGATGTTCCTCAGGATAAGATTATCACCAACAACCAATATGTAGTGAATACCTGCCGTGCTAAGCGTTATATGATTGAAGACCTGGGTTCTATTGGCGACTTCGACTTCAACGATGTAGTGGTAGATGTGGAAGAGAATGCTGTCATTACGCACGAGGTGACCTACGAGAATGGTATCAAGAAGACGGATAAGATTATTAGTCAGGTTTATGAGCCTACCAAGGCCGTGATTCGTGCGATGGGTGGTACGATAGACTTTGAGTTGACTATTGGCACCACCAGTTGGACCAAGAGTGGGGCTGGTTTCGAAGCCGGCACCATGTACAACACTCAAGGCACGATAGACTACGACAAGGTGTTGGCTGAGTTTGAGGTGAATGATTGGGATCCTGTGGCTAACAATGTTTCGATCACGGTGAACGGTCAGAATGGAGAGGTGTACACCATCACCTTCCCCAAGGCTGGTACTGCTCCGATGATCATTGCCGTAGATCCTACACAGAAGTGGATGCCAGAGCGTGAAAGCGTGCCATCTTCTTGGTTCTACCTTCCAGACTGATTTCTGAAGAAGACTTTAATATAAAAGAAACGGTGCATCTGAATCCAGGTGCACCGCTTTTTTATTTCTTGTCGTAAGCGTGGACGGGGTAGTCGGTGGTGAAGTGGAGGCCGCGACACTCCTTTCGCTCCAGAGCCCAGCGGGTGATGAGATAACCCACATTGATCATGTTGCGCAGTTCGCAGATGTCCTTCGACGCCTTGACGCGCTTGAAGAGGCGCTCGGTCTCCTCGTAGAGCATGTCGAGACGATCCCAGGCACGATGCAGACGCAGGTCGGAGCGCACGATGCCCACATAGTTGGACATGATCTGATTGACCTCCTTGACGCTCTGGGTGATTAGCACCTTCTCCTCGTTGGTCATCGTGCCCTCATCGTTCCAACGGGGCACCTCGGTATTGAAGTCGTAGAGATCGACATGGGCGATGGAGTCCTTGGCGGCGGTGTCGGCATAGACCACTGCCTCGATGAGGGAGTTGGACGCCAGACGGTTGCCACCATGCAGACCTGTGCAGGAGCACTCACCGAGGGCGTAGAGGCGCTCGATGGATGACTGGCCGTTGAGATCGACCTTGATGCCTCCGCACATATAGTGGGCGGCAGGGCGCACCGGGATATAATCGGTGGTGATATCGATACCGATGGAGAGGCACTTCTGGTAGATATTGGGGAAGTGATGACGCGTCTCTTCAGGATCCTTGTGGGTGACGTCGAGACAGACATGATCGAGTCCGTGGATCTTCATCTCCTTATCGATGGCACGGGCCACGATGTCACGTGGCGCCAATGACAGGCGCTCATCGTATTTCTGCATGAACTCCTCACCGTTGGGCAGCTTCAGGATGCCGCCATAGCCGCGCATGGCCTCAGTGATGAGGTAGGCGGGGTGAGTCTCCTTGGGGTTGTGGAGCACCGTGGGGTGGAACTGCACAAATTCCATATCGGCAACGGTGCCCTTGGCGCGGTACACCATCGCGATGCCGTCGCCTGTGGCAATGACGGGGTTGGAGGTGGTGAGATACACGGCACCACAGCCACCTGTACACATCACGGTCACCTTTGAGAGATAGGTATCTACCTTCTGCGTCTTGGGATTGAGTACGTAGGCACCATAGCACTGGATGTTAGGGGAGCGGCGCGTGACGCGAACGCCCAGATGGTGCTGGGTGATAATCTCTACGGCAAAATGATTCTCCTTGATGTCGATGTTGGGATTGCTCCTCACGGCTTCCATCAGTCCGCGCTGGATCTCAGCACCCGTATCGTCGGCATGGTGGAGGATGCGGAACTCGGAATGTCCGCCCTCGCGATGCAGGTCGAAGCTGCCATCCTCCTTCTTGTCGAAGTTCACGCCCCATTTCACCAGTTCGGCAATCTGCTCAGGGGCCTTGCGCACCACCTGCTCGACGGCCTTGCGGTCGGAGATGTAGTCGCCTGCGATGAGGGTATCGGCGATGTGTTTGTCGAAGGTATCCAGTTTCATGTTGGTGACAGAGGCCACGCCGCCCTGTGCAAACGAGGTGTTTGCCTCGTCGAGAGAGGTCTTGCAGATCATGCAGACACGACCTTTACCTGAGTTTGCCACCTTCAGTGCATAGCTCATTCCAGCCACGCCAGCACCGATCACGAGAAAGTCATACTTATAAACCATAGACTATGTACTTTGAGTAATTTTGGTGCAAAGGTAATCTTTTTTTTAGACAAAAGAACAAAAGAAACATAAAAATCTATGTTCTTATGTACATAAGTCTAGTTTTTTTTGTATCTTTGCACCAAAACCAACGACGAAGATGAGAAGACTGTGGACAATAATCCTCTTGCTCGCCCCGCTGGCTGTGTTTGCGCAGCAGGTGGTGGTCAGTGGCAACGTGGTAGATGACAAGACCGGAGAGGCACTGGGACAGGTGAGTATCTCCGCTGGCCGTGTATCTGTAGTGACGAATGAAGATGGTGATTTCGCCCTGAAACTGACGGAGGCGCCTAAAAAGATATCCGTCTCGCATGTGGGCTATAAGACCCGTTATCTGGATTATAAGCCAGGAGGGTCGGAGAACCTGAAGGTGAGGCTCCGTCCGGCAACGATACAGTTGCGTGAGATTGTGGTGGTGAATGAGGATCCGCGCGAGCTCGTGGAAACAGCCATCAGTAAGATTCCCGACAACTACAGTATGGTGCCTGAGATGCTGAAGGGCTTCTATCGTGAGACCGCCATGAAGCGCAAGCACTATATCTATGTGGCAGAGGGCGTGGAGGATATGTACAAGTCGCCCTATAACCGCAGTGTGAATCGCGACAGGGTGGCTATCGTGAAAGGTCGCCGACTGTTGAGTCAGAAGTCGAGTGATACCTTGGGTATCAAGGTGATGGGTGGTCCTGTACAGGCTGTGGTGATGGACATCGTGAAGAACCGCGAGTTCCTGCTGAACAAGGAGAATATGGACGAATACCGTTTTACGATGGGGACGCCAGAGTTTATCAACGACCGACAGCAGTACGTGGTATTCATGGAGCCTGCATTAACCACCGAGTATGCGCTCTATCACGGCAAGATCTATATCGACAGCGAACGGCTTGCCTTTACACGTATCGAGCTCGATCTTGACATGAAGGACAAGGATAAGGCCACGAGGACGATGCTGGTGAAGAAGCCCTTCGGCGTGAAGTTCAAACCGAGGGAGTTGTCGAGTGTGGTGGACTACAGGTATGAGGACGGCGTGACGCGTATCAGCTATCTGAAGAATACGTTCCGCTTCAACTGCGACTGGAAGAAACGGCTGTTCTCCACTTCGTTTACCGCTACCTGTGAGATGGTGGTGACCGACAGCAGCTCGGAGGATATACGGCCCATCGGCACCCGCAACTCGTTTGACTCGCGTGACTCGTATTACGACAAGGTGGAATACTTTTTGGATCCAGACTACTGGAGTGCATATAATATCATAGAACCTTCGGAATCGCTTGACAAGGCTATCAAGAAGCTTGTGTCGAAGTATCGGAGGAATTAATTATAATAGATAAAGTGAAAATAAAAAAGAGATATTTATTATCGTTAATTTTTGCAGCAACCTCTTTACTCTGTCTGCAGGCACAGACTGAGCAGGTGGTTGCTGACACAGTGACAACAGATACAGCGGCAGTGGTGCTGCCCTGGCCCCAGAACGTGCAGGCGCGACTTGACACACTGATGCTGGAACCGCTGTTGGAATCTACTCAGTTGGGTATGATGGTGTATGACCTTACTGCCGACTCCCTTTTATATAGTGTTGGTGCGAAGCAGACCTTGCGCCCTGCCTCGACGATGAAACTGCTCACTGCCGTGACAGCTATCGACCTGTTGGGTGGTGAGTATAAGTTGAACACCTCGCTGCGTTATATGGGTACGGTGAAGGACAGTGTGCTGACAGGCGACCTGATCTGTGTGGGTAGTCTGGATCCCATGTTTGATGCCAACGATATGCGTGCCTTCGTGGAGAGTGTGCGAGGTCTGGGCGTGGATACCATCCGAGGCCGACTGGTAGCAGCCCCTTCGTTTAAGGAGGAGGAGCTGTTGGGAGAAGGCTGGTGCTGGGATGACGACAACCCCAAGCTGTCGTCGCTGCTGGTGGAGCGCGAGAATGAGTTTATGACGGTATTCGCCAATAAGCTGCGTGAGGCCGGTATCGTGGTGGAGGCCGCTATCACGACGGCACCTTATTCGAAAGAGGCGCTGATGCTCTGTCTGCGCAGTCATCGAGTGAAGGATATACTGATGCCGATGATGAAGGAGAGCGACAACCTCTATGCCGAGGCGCTGTTCTTCCAGATTGCTGCCTCTCAGACGGCACGTCCTGCCAAGGCGTCGCATGCCAAACAGCTTGTGAAGCGGGAGCTCTCGAAAGCTGGTGTTACGGGAATACCATATCGGATTGCCGATGGCAGCGGCTTGTCGCTCTACAACTATATCACCCCGGAGCTGATGACGAAGCTGCTGATCTATGCCTATCGGAATACGAAGATCTTCATGCAGCTGTATCCCACCTTGCCCGTTTCAGGACTGGACGGTACGCTGAAGAAACGTATGACGGACCCATTGACCAACGGCAGGGTGAAGGCAAAGACGGGAACGGTGACGGGTATCTCCTCGCTGGCAGGCTATCTCACCGCAGCGAACAATCATGTATTGGCTTTTTGTATCTTTAATCAGGGCGTGCTGAAAAGTGCCGACGGAAGAGCTTTCCAGGACAAGGTGTGCACGGCCCTCTGTGAACCATAGCGTATGGAAATAATCAAAGTTTATCTGGAGAAGATGATCAGTCTGACAGGACTGACAGGTGAGTATGTATCGCTGGTGCGCTATGCCATCCTGGTGGTGCTGGCGTTCTTGCTGGCGTGGTTGGCAGGCTGGCTTTGCAGGAAGTTGGTGGTGCCCTTGTTGATGAGGGTGACACGTAAGACAGAAGTAGCGTGGGACGATGTGCTCTTTAATGAGAGGTTGCTGATATCAGCCAGTCATATCATTCCTGCTATCGTGATATGGGCACTGCTGCCACTGGTGTTCTATGAATACCCGCAGGTGGAGGATATCGTGGGGCGCCTTACCGCTATATATTTCACCATCATGGCAGTGCGTACGATCATAGTGTTTATCGACTCCTTCAAACGTCTGGAGAACGGCAATCGTTCCACCCGTCTGCAGTATCTCTATACCCTCTGTAGCGTGCTGAAGATCCTGATGATCTTTATCAGTGTGATCGTGGTGGTGGCTATCATCATCAACAAGAGTCCTGCCACACTCTTTGCTGGTCTGGGTGCGGCTTCTGCCATCCTGATGCTGGCATTTCAGGACACCATCAAGGGACTGGTGGCTGGTATCCGTCTCACCTCGAATGAGATGCTCCATGTGGGCGACTGGATCACAGTGCCTTCAGCAGGTGCCAACGGAAAGGTGGAGGAGATCTCGCTGACGATGGTGAAGGTGCGTAACTTTGATAACACCATCGTTACCGTAACGCCTCAGATGCTGGTGGACGGCTCTTTCCAGAACTGGCAGGGTATGGTGGAGAACGAAGGCAGGAAGCAGGTGAGAAAGGTGTATTACGACTTCCGCTCGTTGAAGGTTGAAGACGATGGCGTGGCGAATATCACCAAGTTCCGTCAGCATATCGAACAGTGGTTGAAGACGAACCCCAAGGTGATCGGTGAGAAGAATCCGCTGGTGAAGCAGACGGAGGCGCCTCAGCCCTCAGGTTGCTGTCTGGAGTTCGTGTTCTGGCTCCATGCCAAGGAGCTTATGGACTTTGAGCACGACACCAGCGACATTATGGAATATATTTATGCGAAGGGTGCCGACTATGGGTTGCGCATCTATCAGCAGTTCCCAGAGCAGGGAGTTTTGGAAAATAGTTAAAGTAGTTAAGCAGGTAAGATCATGGAAAATGAAATCAGGCAAGAGCAGATATTAGTGAGAATCACAGGTCAGGACCGTCCGGGACTCACCGCGTCGGTGATGGGTATTCTGGCCAAGTATGATGCACAGATCCTCGATATCGGTCAGGCGGATATCCACTCCACACTCTCTCTGGGTATCCTGATCCGCATGGGTGAGAACAACTCCGGACAGGTGATGAAGGAGCTGCTTTTCAAAGCCACCGAACTGGGAGTGAACATCGGTTTCTCACCCATCAGTGACGATGAGTATGAAGACTGGGTGGGGCATCAGGGCAAGAACCGCTATATCCTCATGATGCTGGGACGCCAGTTGGAGGCCCGTCAGATTGAGGGGGCAACACGTATCCTTGCCGACCAGGGACTGAACATCGACTCTATCCTGCGACTGACAGGTCGTAAGAGTATCAAGACCCCTGGTAAGCATATCCGTGCCTGCATCCAGTTCTCACTGCGTGGTGAGCCCCTCGATCGTCAGGAGATGCAGATGAAGCTGATGAAGCTGTCGCAGAGAATGGAGATCGACTTCTCTTTCCAGCGTGATGATATGTTCCGCAGAATGCGTCGTCTGATCTGTTTCGATATGGACTCTACGCTGATCCAGACGGAGTGTATCGACGAGTTGGCAGAGCGTAACGGGGTGGGGGCAGAAGTACGTGCCATCACAGAGAGTGCCATGCGAGGAGAGATAGATTTCAAGGAGAGCTTTACCCGTAGGGTGGCCCTGTTGAAGGGGCTCGACGTGAGTGTGATGCAGGAGATTGCCGAGAACCTGCCTATCACGGAGGGTGTGGATCGCCTGATGTCTATCCTGAAGACCTGTGGCTATAAGATTGCCATCCTCTCTGGTGGATTCACCTATTTCGGAGAGTATCTGCAGCGCCGTTACGGCATCGACTACGTGTATGCCAACGAACTGGAGATTGGTGAGGACGGTAAGCTCACAGGTCGCTATGTCGGCGAGATCGTAGATGGTCATCGTAAGGCAGAGCTGTTGAAGCTGATAGCTCAGGTGGAGAAGGTGAACCTTGCCCAGACGATTGCTGTGGGTGATGGTGCCAATGACCTGCCGATGATCTCTGAGGCTGGTTTGGGTATCGCCTTCCATGCGAAGCCTCGTGTGGTGGCGAATGCCAAACAGAGTATCAATACCATTGGTCTTGACGGTGTGCTCTACTTCTTAGGATTTAAAGATAGTTACTTAGGCGACCAAGGTAAGTTGTGATTTAGCAACGGACTACAGGACTTAAGGACTTTTTATGGGTTTTGCAAGCATTTTACTGGAGTGGTTTCGTGAGAACGGGCGCGAGCTGCCTTGGCGGCAGACACGTGATCCGTATGCGATATGGCTCTCGGAGATTATCCTCCAACAGACGCAGGTAAAGCAGGGTTGGGAGTACTGGGAGCGCTTTATGCATCGCTGGCCTACGGTAGAAGATCTGGCTGCTGCCTCAGAAGACGAGGTGCTGCGTGAGTGGCAGGGCCTTGGTTATTATAGTCGTGCCAGGAACCTGCATTTTGCAGCACGTCAGATTGTGGCTCTGGGGCATTTCCCTGATACACTGGAAGAGATCAAGCAACTGAAAGGGGTAGGGGATTATACCGCTGCTGCTATCGGCAGCATTGCCTTTGGTCTGCCAGCAGCTGTTGTGGATGGGAACGTGTATCGTGTGTTGGCACGCCATTATGGCATCGACACCCCTATCAATACCACAGAAGGGAAAAAGGTCTTCGCTGCACTGGCACAAGAGTTGCTCCCCTCTCATGAGGCATCTGCCTATAATCAGGCGATTATGGACTTCGGTGCCATCCAATGCACCCCACAATCCCCTCATTGCGAACACTGTCCATTGATGGAATCCTGCGAGGCCTTCCGCACAGGACGTATTGCCCAGCTGCCTGTGAAACTGAAAACCCTCAAGATTCACGAACGGCACCTTACTTATATATATATACGCTGTCAGGGACAGACTGCCATCCATCGTCGTGGACCAGGCGATATCTGGCAAGGCCTCTGGGAACCAGTGTTGGTGGAGGCAGAATCAGCGATTCCTCCCACAGCACAACTGATTCGGAAGAATGTGAAGCACGTGCTGACACATCGGGTACTCTATGCCGATTTCTATCTGCTTGAGACCAACGACAAGCCAGAAATTCCCTCAGGCTACATCTGGATTCCAGAGTCGGAGATCGACCACTATGCCTTGCCTCGTTTGATAGAAAATCTTATGAATGACATACTTTTTTCGTAGGAAATTTGTGGGAATGGAAAAAATGCATTACTTTTGCAGGGCAAAACGAGTAATTTAGAACTAGAAACTAAGTAGATTTTATGATTTGGAATGAAAGCGTTGAGTGCATGGACCGCGAACAACTTCGCGAAATCCAGAGCCGCCGCCTCGTGAAAATGGCGGAGTATGTTTATCACAACACCCCCTTCTACAGGAAGAAGTTCCAGGAGATGGGTCTTGAGCCTGGCGATATCAAGAGTATTGATGATATCGTGAAGCTCCCGTTTACTAATAAGCTCGATTTGCGTGACAATTATCCGTTTGGACTTGCTGCCGTGCCGATGAGTCAGATCGTACGTATCCACGCCTCATCAGGTACAACGGGAAAGCCCGTGGTGGTGCTCTATACCCGTAAGGATCTGGCGATGTGGGCTGAGGCTATCTCTCGTGCCTTCACGGCTTATGGCGCTGGCAAGGATGATATCTTCCAGGTGGCCTATGGCTATGGACTGTTTACAGGAGGTCTGGGTGCGCATGATGGTGCTACGAATATCGGTGCCTCTGTGATCCCCATCTCATCTGGTAACACCCAGAAGCAGATGACGCTGATGCACGACTTCGGTACAACGGTACTCTGCTGTACCCCTTCCTATGCGATGTTCTTAGGTGAGGCAATGCAGGAGTGCGAGTGGCCCCGTGAGGAGTTTAAACTGAAGGTGGGCGTGTTTGGTGCCGAGCCTTGGACGGAGAAGATGCGTGTGAAGCTGGAAGAGAGTCTGGGCATCAAGGCATACGATATCTACGGACTGAGTGAGATTGCGGGTCCTGGTGTGGGCTATGAGTGCGAGCACCAGTGTGGTACCCACCTGAACGAAGACTATTTCTATCCGGAGATTCTGGATCCGAATACTGGCGAGCCGTTGCCAGAGGGTTCATTCGGTGAGTTGACCTTTACCCATTTGACCAAGGAGGGTATGCCGCTGTTGCGCTATAGGACGCATGACCTGACAGCCCTGCACTATGATAAGTGTGCCTGTGGACGTACGTTGGTAAGAATGGATCGTATCTTAGGCCGTTGCGACGATATGCTGATTATCCGTGGTGTGAACGTATTCCCATCACAGATCGAGGACGTAATCCTGAAGCTGCCTGAGTATGAGCCGCACTTCCTGTTGACAGTGGATCGTGTGAACAATACCGATACCTCAGAGTTGAAGGTGGAGGTGAAGGATGAGTACTTCACCGACGATATGGCAACGATGGTAGGTCTGCAGAAGAAGCTTGAGAGTGAGCTGCGCAGTGTGATTGGTCTGGGCTTCAAGGTGAAGCTTGTAGAGCCGAAGGGCATTGAGCGTTCTGAAGGCAAGGCAAAGCGCGTGATCGACAAGCGTAAATTTGAGAAATAATGAATAAAACCATAAAACATTAAGTATATGAAAGCAAAGCAATTGTCTGTATTCCTCGAGAACAAGTCTGGACGACTGACCGAGGTGACTGAGGCCCTGGGGGCTGCAGGTATCAACCTTTCTGCCATGAGTATTGCTGATAACAGCGACTTCGGTATCCTGCGTTGTATCGTTTCTGATCCTGACAAGGCCTACAAGGTGCTGAAAGAGGCTCATTTCGCTGTGAAGATTACCGACGTGATCGGTTTTGTGTGTCCTAACACCAGCGGCTCACTGTCAGTGGTACTGAAGCATCTCTCCGACCATGACGTGTTCATTGAGTATATGTACTCTTTCGCCAATGGAAATGTGGCCCATGTAGTGATCCGTCCTACCGATCTGGATGCCTGTGAACGCATCCTTGAAGAGAAAAAGGTGGAGCTGATGGCCGATAGCGACCTCTATCAGTTATAAAATAAGGTTAAACTGCAAAATTTCGCTTATGAAATTTTGCAGTTTCGTTTTTTTAGAGTACCTTTGCAGCCAAATTGAGCAGAATATCTACGTGTCGCAGCCGTTGAGGTTGCGTTTTTGGGGTTAGACCGCTTTAAGAAAAGATTTTTTAGGATTTGTAATATAGATAAAATGAATTTAAGTGAACTGACAGCCGTCTCGCCTATTGATGGCCGTTATAGAAGTAAAACCGAACCATTGGCTGCGTATTTCTCCGAGTATGCCCTTATCAGATATCGCGTACGTGTAGAAATAGAGTATTTCATTACGCTTTGTGAGTTGCCTCTGCCGCAATTACAGGATGTCGATCATGCTTTGTTCGACCAGCTTCGTGACATCTATCGTAGCTTTACACCTGCTGATGCACAGCGGGTGAAGGACATCGAGAAGGTGACGAATCACGATGTGAAGGCTGTGGAGTACTTTATCAAAGAGAAACTTGACGCAATGGGCGGTTTCGAACAATATAAGGAATTTATCCATTTTGGACTCACCTCGCAGGATATCAACAATACCAGTGTGCCCCTCTCTATCAAGGAGGCGCTGGAGAAGGTGTATTATCCGCTTCTGGAGGAGTTGATTGAGCAGCTGAACGATTATGCAGAGCAGTGGAAGAATATCCCCATGCTGGCAAAGACACACGGACAGCCTGCATCACCAACCCGTCTGGGTAAGGAGGTGATGGTATATGTATATCGTCTGGAAGAGCAGCTGCGTGCCTTGAAGGAGACACCAGTGACAGCTAAGTTTGGTGGTGCTACAGGTAACTTCAATGCCCACCATGTGGCTTATCCCCAGTACGACTGGCGTGAGTTCGGAAATAGTTTTGTAAGTGAGAAACTGGGTCTGGAGCGTGAGCAGTTCACGACACAGATCTCCAACTACGACTGGCTGGGAGCGATCTTCGATGCGATGCGCCGTATCAATACGATTGTCATCGACCTCGATCGCGACTTCTGGATGTATATCTCTATGGACTACTTCAAGCAGAAGATCAAGAAGGGTGAGGTAGGATCCAGTGCGATGCCTCATAAGGTGAATCCTATTGACTATGAGAATTCAGAGGGTAACCTTGGTATCGCCAATGCCATCCTGCAGTTCCTGGCAGCAAAGTTGCCTGTGAGCCGTCTGCAGCGTGACCTGACTGACTCTACGGTGCTCCGTAATGTAGGTGTGCCTATGGGTCATGCGCTGATTGCTTTCCAGAGCACACTGAAAGGTCTTCGCAAGCTGATCCTCAACGAGGAGAAGTTGCAGCAGGATCTCGATAACACCTGGGCTGTGGTGGCTGAGGCTATTCAGACCATCCTGCGCCGTGAGGCTTATCCCAACCCTTATGAGACCTTGAAGGCACTGACACGAACAAACGAGAAATTGACAGGGGAGAAGATCCGCGACTTCATTGAGACACTCGAGGTGAGTGAGACAGTGAAGGATGAGCTGCGTGCTATCACCCCATCAACTTATACAGGTATATAATCAACCAATCATTTGGATTAAAAAAAATAATAAACAATTAAAAAGAAACACTATCATGGATTTTGAGAACAACGAACAGCAACACGAAGAGCCAACACAGAAAGATGGTTTTCAGAGAGAAGTAAGACAGGGACGCTCTCCGCGTCCGCGTATTCATACATCAGCACGCCCAGCCTTTGAGCGTCCTAACTATCGTCAGCATGACGATGAGGGAGGTTTCCGTCCCGAAGGTTTTGGTGCAGGTTTGCAGAGCAATACCCCTCAGCGTGGTGGCTATCGTCCTCGTAACAACAACTACGAGGGAGGTTACGGTCAGCAGCGCCAGAGTGGCTATGGTCAGCAGCGTCAGGGCGGTTATGGACAGCGTCCTCAGCAGGGTGGCTACGGTCAGCAGCGTCAGGGTGGTTATGGACAGCGTCCTCAGCAGGGAGGCTATGGTCAGCATCGTCAGGGCGGTTATGGACAGCGTCCTCAGCAGGGTGGCTACGGTCAGCAGCGTCAGGGTGGTTACGGACAGCGTCCTCAGGGCGGCTTTAACCGTCCTCAGCAGGGTGGCTATGGTAAGCCTTATGGTGCAGCTCCTTACAAGAAGGGTCCGCGTCAGCATTCTGCCGACTATGATCCCAATGCAAAGTACAGCCTGAAGAAGCGTATCGAGTATAAGGAGATCAACTACGATCCCAACGAGCCGCTTCGTCTGAATAAGTTCCTGGCTAATGCTGGTATCTGCAGCCGTCGTGAGGCTGATGAGTTCATCCAGGCAGGTGTGGTTACCGTAAATGGTGAGGTAGTTACCGAGCTGGGTACAAAGATTCTTCGCACTGATGAGGTGAAGTTCCACGATCAGCCCGTGAAGATCGAGAAGAAGGTATATGTACTTCTGAACAAGCCGAAGGATTATGTTACTACCAGCGATGATCCCCAGCAGCGTAAGACAGTGATGGATCTGGTGAAGAATGCTTGTCCTGAGCGTATCTATCCTGTAGGTCGTCTGGACCGCAACACCACAGGTGTGCTCCTGCTGACAAACGATGGTGACCTGGCTTCTAAGCTCACTCATCCCAAGTATCTGAAGAAGAAGATCTACCACGTTTATCTTGATAAGAACGTGACTGCTCACGACCTGCAGCAGATTGCTGAGGGTATCCAGTTGGAGGATGGCGAGATCAAGGCTGACGATGTACAGTATGCTCACCCCACAGATAAGAAGCAGGTGGGTATTGAGATTCACAGCGGAAAGAACCGTATCGTGCGCCGTATCTTTGAGAGTCTGGGTTATCATGTGCAGAAGCTTGATCGCGTGCAGTTTGCAGGTCTGACGAAGAAGAACCTGAAGCGTGGTGACTGGCGTTACCTCACAGAGGAGGAAGTTGATCGCCTTCGCATGGGTGCTTATGAGTAATTGATTGATTTATGAAAAGAACGAAAATAATAGATGTGCTGAAAAGCACGGAATACGGTAAGGATATCTGCGTGAAGGGCTGGGTGCGTACGCACCGCAGCTCTAAGGCAGTTGACTTTATCGCCCTCAACGATGGATCAACCATCAAGAACGTACAGGTTGTGGTGGATCCTACAAAGGTGAGTGAAGAGATTCTGAAACAGGTGACGACAGGTGCCTGCATCTGTGCCACAGGTAAGCTGGTGGAGAGCCCTGCAGCAGGTCAGCCTTCTGAGATTCAGGCAGAGGCTATTGAGATCTACGGTCTCTGTGGCAATGACTACCCGATGCAGAAGAAGGGCCAGAGCTTCGAGGTGATGCGTAAGAACGCCCACATGCGTCTGCGTACCAATACCTTTGGTGCTGTGATGCGTATCCGTCATAATATGGCGATGGCTATCCACACCTATTTCCATGAGCATGGCTTCTACTATTTCCACACACCGCTGATTACAGCCAGCGACTGTGAGGGCGCAGGAAACATGTTCCAGGTAACCACCAAGAACCTTTACGACCTGAAGAAGGACGAGAGCGGAAAGATTATCTACGATGATGATTTCTTTGGCGAGCAGACCTCACTGACGGTATCTGGTCAGCTGGAGGGTGAGTTGGGTGCAACAGCACTGGGTGCTATCTACACCTTTGGTCCCACCTTCCGTGCAGAGAACAGTAATACCCCTCGCCACCTGGCTGAGTTCTGGATGGTGGAGCCTGAGGTAGCTTTCCTCGATCAGGAAGAGCTGATGGATCTCGAAGAGGACTTTATCAAGTACTGCGTTCGTTGGGCTCTTGACAACTGTAAGGACGATCTGGAGTTCCTGAACAAGATGATCGACAAAACCCTGATTGAGCGTCTGGAAGGTGTACTGAAAGAGACTTTCGTACGTCTGCCTTACACGGAGGGTATCAATATCCTGCAGGAGGCTATCAAGAACGGTAAGAATTTCGAGTTCCCCTGCAACTGGGGCGATGATCTGGCATCAGAGCATGAGCGTTACCTCGTGGAGGAGCACTTCAAGAAGCCTGTCATCATGACTGACTACCCACGTGCCTTCAAGTCGTTCTATATGAAGCAGAACCAGGATACTGCCGATGGCGGTTCAGTAGGTTATAAGGGTGCTGTGGCTCCTGGTCCTACGATGCAGGGTACCGATGTGCTGTTCCCACAGATTGGTGAGATCATCGGTGGTTCTGTCCGTGAGGAGAGCTACGACAAGCTGATGGGTGAGATCAAGCGCCGTGAGATGGATCAGACTCATCTCTGGTGGTATATCGATACCCGTCGCTGGGGAACCTGTCCGCACGCAGGTTTCGGACTCGGTTTCGAGCGTCTGATCCTGTTCGTAACAGGTATGCAGAACATCCGCGACGTGATTCCTTTCCCAAGAACACCAAAATCAGCAGAGTTCTAAATAAAAAGCCTCGCCAACTGGCGAGGTTTTTATTTTGCTAATCGAATGCCTTCCTCTTCGATGATTATCAGCCTGCGTTTATATAGATCGCCTACAGCTTTCTTAAAAGCTTTCTTGGAAACCTGGAAGCGGTCGTAGATCAGTTCTGCAGGCGATTTGTCGCCTAAGTTGCAATAACCATCATTCTCGTAGAGATAGCGGAGCAGCACCTCTGCGAAGTCGAGGGTGTGCTGTCGGCCTGTAGGTTGCAGTGTCAGATCTATCTTACCGTCCTGACGCACATGATCTATATAGCCTGTCAGGCGATCTCCGCTGTGCAAAGGGCGGAAGATCTGATTCTCATAGATCTGTCCCTGATATTTGTTGTCCACTATCGCCTTGAAACCCAGGTCAGTCTTCTGCCACACCAGCACATCGACGGGGGTGCCATGGGTGAGGGTTTCAGGTGTCGTGAGGTGTTTATCCACCTTGGCTGTCGCCATCAGACGGTAGCTGTCTTCATCCACCTTAATATATACGATATAGCTGTGGCCCTGTTCCATCCGCTTCTTCTGTTCACGGAAGGGGCAGAAGAGATCCTTCATCAGTCCCCATTTCAGAAAGGCACCATACTGGTTCACCCACGCCACTTCAAGATAGGCAAACTCACCCACCTTGGCATAGGGGTGCTCCGTGGTTGCCACAGGGCGCTCTTCCTGATCCAGATAGAGGAACACCTCTATCTCGTCACCAACGTGCATGTCTTTCGTCACGTAACGCTGGGGAAGGAGAATCTCACCTTCCTCACCACCGTCAAGATACAGTCCGAAATCTACAGACTTGACTATTCTGAGAGTATTGTAGTCTCCGAGTCTAAGCATGTTTCCTGAGGTATTAATGGGGTTTCTATCAGTCCGTCGCGCAGATGGATGGTTCTATCTGTGATCTTTGCCAGTTCTTCATCATGTGTCACAATCACAAAAGTCTGTCCGAACTGATCGCGCAGATCGAAAAACAGCTGGTGCAACTCTTCCTTGTTCTTTGTGTCGAGAGAGCCTGATGGTTCATCTGCCAGAATCACGGCAGGATGGTTCACTAAGGCACGAGCCACTGCGATGCGCTGTTTCTCACCACCAGAGAGCTCGTTGGGCTTGTGTGAGGCACGGTCCGACAGCTTCATGAATGCCAGCAGTTCTTCTGCCCGCTGTCGGGCCAGCTTGCTGGATACACCTGCTATATAGGCAGGAATCATGATGTTCTCAATAGCCGTAAACTCAGGGAGCAGCTGGTGAAACTGGAACACGAATCCAATATGCTGGTTGCGGAAGTCAGACAGCTTTTTCTGACTGAGGCGTGTCACATCGATGTCGTTAATCTGTATCGACCCTGTATCTGGGCGATCCAGCGTGCCGATAATCTGCAGGAGGGTGGTCTTACCAGCACCGCTGGGACCAACGATACTCACAACCTCACCTTTGCCGATATGCAGGTCGATGCCTTTCAGCACCTGCAGCGAGCCGAAACTCTTGGTAATATTCTTAATATCTATCATAACTTTTTAGCTTTCTCATTTTTATCATGGAGCCAACGCGAGATACTGTCGTAGATACTCTTCTCCTCGTGGTGCTGGGCCTCAGTGAAGCTCATGCGGTCTTCCTTCTGCTCACCGAACTGGTCAGGGAAGACAATCATCAGGTTCTTACCAGAGAAGTGCTTCTGCAACTCATCAGGCAGTCGCTCCAGTGCAGTCTTATACGAGATGGTGCCTTTACGGGCAGTTACCACCACGAAGAGATGGTCCCCAGAGATGTCTGATGCCAACTGGGGCAGTTCGTTCCAGTGGTTCATCTGGGTGTATTCAGCCCTTACGTTCGGATGGCGGTTGTTGATATACTCCGCAATCAGCTCCAACGACTCCTGACGTCCATGGAACTGGATCCTGCAATCCAGCTGTCCTGCGAGACGACTCAGGCGTTCCAGCCAGCGGTGGAAACCTGGTTCGAACTCTGCCCTCGAGGGTACAGCCACCTGGATACGGCGCAACGTATTCATAGGCTGGACAAAACGGGTGAGGATAATCTGACGGTTCAAGCCGTTATACAGGCTCTGGATGAAATCACCCCAGAATCGCGGGTTGTTATCCGTATGCACGTGCATGCCCATGATAATCTCCGAACAGGCAGACTCGCGGAAGGCATGCTTGATGCCGTTGGCGATGTTCGTAGCCAGGCGCACCTGTGTCTGCACCCTCACCTCTGAGGCGCTGGCCTGCTGCTGCAGGCGCTCCAGGAGGCGCAGCCCCTGTTCGCGTGAGGTGTTGCTGCGGATACCGTCATACACCACGTTGAGTGCTACCAGCTCTCTGTTCAGTCGCTGGTTACGTATGGTGGTGGCAAGTGTCAACAGCTGTGGCGCAATCTCAGGGTATTTTACGCAGATCAATATCTTCTCGTCATCCTCGCCAGCAGACACTTCATTGCGCAGATAGGTCTTCTCCTGAATGATGATCTGTTTGGAGGCGTGCTGCGTCATCAGCGTACTGATCACACAGGTGAAGAGAATCATCATAACCACACCATTGAGCATGATGTCATCGATGAGATACACACCTGGTGCCACTTCTAAGCGCATTCCTACCAGCACCATGGCGATGGCACCTGCCGCATGGGCAGAGGTGAGTCCGAACATCATGTGACCATCTGCCTTCGACAAGCGGAACAGCAGACTGGAGATATAAGCGGCGACAGCCTTTCCAAAGGTGCCGAAGAACACGATGAGGAACACCGTCCACACCATATCGATACCAGAGAAGATGGTTCGCACATTGATGAGCATACCCACACCAATCAGGAAGTAGGGGATGAACAGGGCGTTACCGATAAACTCAATGCGGTTCATGAGTGGTGAGACGCGTGGGATGTACCTGTTGAGGATCAATCCCGAGAAGAAGGCGCCGAAGATACCCTCAAGGCCGATGAGTGAGGTGAGTGCCGCACTCAGGAACATGATACCCAGCACAAAGATATACTGCATCACAGCATCACTGTAGCGGCGCAGGAAATAGCGTGTCAGTTTGGGGATCAGGATGATACTGCCGATGCAGAACAGGGCGAACTTCAGGATGAAAAGCGGCCAGTAGATCCAGCCGTTACTGCCGTCATAGGTGCCAGAGATTGCTGCCAGCATGACAAGTGCCATAAACAGCGAGATCATCGACGAACCCACACTCAGACTGACGCTCGGATGCCGTTGCAGACCATAACGCCCTATGATGGGGTAGGCTATCAGTGTGTTCGATGCCATGATACAACCCAGCAGGAACGAGGCAGAACCAGAATATCCCAGAAGGGTGATAGCCATGATATAGGTGAGGATCAGCGGCACGAAACAGGTGAGCAGTCCGAAGATCATAAACTGTTGGGAGTGCTTCTTCACACCCTCCATATCCATCTCCAGTCCGGCTAGGAACATGATATAGTAGAGACCCACACGTCCAAACAGCTCGAATGAGTTGTCGCGCTCCAGGATATTGAAGCCATATTGCCCGATAACGACACCTGCCAGCACCATGCCGATGATATGCGGAATACGCAATTTACTCATCACAATAGGAGCAAACAGAATAATCATCAGCACCACAAAGAAGACCAATGTGGGGTCAGTAATAGGGAAATATGCAGATAATAATGTCATTTCTGCTGCAAAGTTAGTGATTTTTCGATAAATATTACTATCTTTGCAGCCAAATTTAATCAATTTGTAAATTAGACAGTATGAAAGTTGCAATTGTAGGTGCAAGTGGAGCCGTAGGACAGGAGTTTCTGCGGATTCTTCAGCATAACGACGATTTCAAGGATGTGGATATCGCCTTTACCAGTGCAGGTGCTGGTACATCGAAGGAATTTGCTGAGACCATTACGAAGTATGGTGCCGTGATGATCGACAACTCCAGTGCTTTCCGTATGGACGACGATGTGCCCCTGGTAGTGCCTGAGTGTAATGCTGCTGATGCCCTGAACCGCCCCCGTGGTATCATTGCCAATCCTAACTGTACCACCATCATGATGGTAGTGGTGCTTCAGCCGTTGGAGCAGATCTCTCACATCAAGCGCATCCATGTGTCGAGCTATCAGAGTGCTTCTGGTGCTGGTGCAGCAGCAATGGCAGAGTTGCAGCAGCAGTATAAGGAGATGGTAGAAGAGGGTGAGGTGAAGACCATCAAGAAGTTCGCCCACCAGCTGGCCTATAACGTGATCCCCCAGATCGACGTGTTCCAGCCCAATGGCTACACGAAGGAGGAGATGAAGATGTACAATGAGACCCGTAAGATCATGCATACCGATGCCAAGTGCTCGGCGATGTGTGTACGCGTATCGTCTCTGCGCTCTCACTCTGAGAGTGTGTGGATCGAGACCGAGAAGCCCATCAGCGTTGAGGAGGCTCAGAAGGCTATTGCCGCAGCTCCTGGCTGTACGCTGAAGGATGATCCTGCTACGCTGACCTATCCGATGCCGATGGAGACAGCTGGCAAGGATGATATCTATGTAGGTCGTGTACGTAAGGACCTCTCTGATGAGAATGGTCTTACCTTCTGGCTCTCAGGCGACCAGATCCGTAAGGGTGCTGCCCTGAATGCTGTTCAGATTGCGGAGTACCTGATTCAAGTAGGAAATGTTAAGTAAGAAGATCCATTATATCTATAGGGCAGCCTTTATGACTGCCCTATTATGCTTGTTTAGCTGTTCTGGTGGTGATGACGACGGTCGCCGCCTGGGTGAGGTGATTGTTGGCACCTGGCAGCGTGGCTGGAACGAAGGCGATATCATTATCGAAGGCGATCCGGATGTTAAGCCTGATAATCTCACCTACGACCTGTTCTATTTCTACGGCGATGGCAAATATAACGGTATGGTTCGCGATGGTTCTTTCCTGACAGTTGACACTGATGGAGAGATGATCTTCGAGGGCTCATACCAGTGTGACAATAATAATCTGAAGTTGGATTGTGTGAACAGCTCAGGTGAGTCGCGAAAGATTCTGGCTCAGGTTCTGTGGTTCACCGACAAAGAGATGCAACTGCGTTATGTCAACGATGATTATGACATCACCGTTACTGTCATCATCCGTAAAGTCTCTGATTCCGTTCAGTAAGAGTCCCCTTTCTTATTACTCATCCTCTACGTCTGCCTCGTGGAACTCGCAGTCGTAGGTGATCTGGCTGTAGGCTGAGAAGTAGCCCAGGCATCCCCCTGTGAAGTTAGGCAGCGGGTTGGTACCTGTATTGTCCATGATCTGCATGGAGTAGAAGTAGTCGTAAGTCTTCTGGTCGATGGCGCGTATCTCGATATGCAGATAGTCGTCCTCTCTTAGCAGGTCCTCGTCATCGCTGCCTTCGCGTGCAAAGGTGAAGAGCTGTTGCAGCTCCTTGTTCGGATTCTGGTCGTCGCGCTTCACGGCCCAGCGATAGCCTGTACCATTGCGGTAGATGTGCATGAAATACCAGTTGTCCTCGTTGGGGATGTCCTGCAGCATCAGCTCTCCCATCTGGTAATACTCCGACATGATCTTCTTCCTGATAAAGCGCCAGCTGTTCATCATCGGCATCTTCTGCATGACGGAACTTGAGGTGAAGTGGTTGCCATCGAACGTGATGTCGATGGTGTATTCCACGCCAGGCGTACCCTTGGCTGATGCCTTATAGGTACCGTTTTTGGTGTAGTTGAGGTTGTATTGCGAGCCGTCGCTGGCTGTGATCACCACCTTTGCCTGACTGATATCGCTCTGTGTTGAGTTATCATCCATATTGTTCGTCTGGCTGATGCGTGCCTCCATGCCTTCGTTCGACACCGATGCCTCTACCACATAGAGGGGTGCTACCTGGTGGTAGTCAATCTCGATGTCTTTCTTGCAGGATGTTCCTAGAAGCCCGATGCATCCCAGAATGCCTATTAGAATCAGCTGATGATATCTCATGTTTCCTAGAATTTTATGTTGAATGATACTGACGGCACGATGCCGAAGAGACTATACTGTACGGCACGAGTGCGTGCGCCGTTCTCGCTGTCCTCGAAGTTAATCAGGAACGGGTTGTAACGGTTGTAGAGGTTGTAGATGCCAAACACCCACTCACGCGTCACCTTCTCTCCGCGCTTGGTCCATGAGGCACTCACATCCAGACGATGGTAGTCTGGTGCCCGATAGCCGTTACGCTCAGCGTAGTAGTAGATCCAGTTGTCTATGATCTGATATTTGCCGCTGGGTGCCGTGAAGGCCTGTCCGCTATTGAATACCCATGCCGCATTGATGGTCCAGCGATCAGAGAGCCTATAGGTACCCACGATGTTGATGTCGTGCCTTCTGTCGTTGTTGGCGTCATACCATTCACCGTTGTTGATGCCGTCGATTCTCGTTTTCGACCAAGCTAGCGTATAGGCGATCCATCCCGTCAGTCTGCCCATGTTCTTACGGGCGCAGAACTCCATACCGTAGCTCTTGCCTTCACCCGACAGGATCAGTCGCTCCAGCTCAATCTCGCTGCTGAAGCTCTTACCGTCGCGATAGTCGAGCACGTTTTTTGTCTTCCTGTAATAGCCCTCCATCGAGAAGTCATATTCCTGTTCGGGGGTCATCACATACACACCAGCACTCACCTGATCAGCGATCTCAGGCTTGAAGAGGTTACTGCTGATGGCATAGCGGTCGAAGGGGGTAGAGGTGTTCTGGTTTCTCAGGGCGTGAATGTTCTGCGAGGTACGGGCATAAGCCAGTTTCACACTTGTCAGCTCCGTAGGCTGTATGCTGATGCTGGCCCTGGGCTCAAGCACCTTATGGGTGGTCACAATCTCGTTTTTACCATAGTTATAGTACCAGGCGATGCTGCCGTCAGGATCTAGGTCGTAATAGAGCGATCCGCCGAGTGGTGAGAACAGGTTCAGACGGAGGCCTGCCGATAAGGTGAACTTCTCAGAGAACTTAAAAGTGCCGTTCACCCAGGCGTTGTTCTCCCAGGCTCTTCGTTCCTCCTTGCCATATTTGGTTACCACCTGCCATTCAGCCGATTTCACGTTGATCAGCGAGGTCTGGAAACCAGCCTTCAACTGATAGGGCTCTCCCAGGTTGATGGTGAAGTCCTGTCTGAAACTTCCCTGACGGATGTGTCCCTTATACCAGAGGTTCATCCCCACGAAATCTACGCCGTTGTCATTGCCGTAGCCACTATAATATATGGTGGACTGCGAGTTTGAGCCGCCATTGAAGTGGTGCAGCCATTTCAGACTTCCCATCAGGTTGTTCCAGCGTATGTCCACCATCTTATCCACTGCCGTACGGTCGTAGCCCGTGAAGAATGTCAGGAACAGCTGGTCTCTGCGACCGATGATCCAGTCAAACTTCGCATTGATATCGTAGAAAAAGAGGGTGTTATCCCTGAAGTCGGGCGACAATTTCAGAAACAAGTCCATATACGTGCGTCTGGCCGTGATGAGGAAGGAGGCCTTGTCCTTCACGATAGGGCCCTCGAAGGTACCCTTTGCAGCCAACAGGCCGATGGTGGCAGCGCCATGATAGTGCTGCTTGTCGCCTGTTCGTGCAGAGATGTCCAGCACTGCCGACGTAGCGCCGCCATACTGGGCGGGCAGCAGTCCCTTGTAGAGCGTAGCCCCTGCCAGCGCATCATCGTTGAAGGCAGAGAACAGACCACCCACATGTCCTACATTATAAATAGGTGCATTGTCGTAGAGCACCAGGTTCTGGGCCGATGTGCCGCCACGCACCTGGAAGCTGCTGGAGGCGTCGCTCTCCGACTTAACGCCAGGCAGCCACTGGATCGAGCGCATGATGTCGTGCTCACCAAAGAGCTGGGGCGTCGCTGTCAGTTCCTCTATCTGTATCACCTCGGCACCCGTCTGCACGTTCTGAATGCGCTGTCGCACAGAGTTGGAAGTCACCACCACCTCGTCCAGCTGCTCAGTGCGGATGGAGTCTTCTGGTTCTGGTGTACCTATTGCCAGACAAACGGATAAAATGATGTTAAATCCAATCATTAGTGCAAAGGTATGAAAAAAAAGAGAAATAATTGCTTATTTACGAAAGAAATCGAAATTATTTCGTAATTTTGCGCCAGAAATCTTTCAACTTGACTAGAAATGAAGAAAATTGTATTCGCCTTGATGGCAATGGTGGCACTTGGTGCCTGCAGCAATGAAGAGAAGGATCTCTCTTATCGTGGTCTCTCTATGGGCTTGCCCTTCCAGACTTTCTGCGACTCTCTGATGGCGCGTGGCTTTGCGGTTGACTCTGCCAAGACCGATTCCGCCTTTACCCGTGTGGTGATGGCTAACCCCACAGCGAATTACCGCCTGATGCTCGCCCAACAGGATGGTAAGGTGATCGCTCTTCAGGAGAACTACAAGATCTCTACCAACGACAGCACCCGTCAGCTCTGGCAGCAGTTGCGCGACGACTTCGAGAAGGAACTCGGCGCCTGGCCCAATATGCCGAAGCACGGCGACGACCACAAGGTAGCTAAGTTCGAGACCGCTGGCGGTTTCATCACCCTCACACTCGAGAACACCTACACGCCTACGCTTCAGGTGCTTTACGAACGGAAGAAATAGAAAAGCAATCGGGAGACCCATCAAGGCCTCCCGATTTTGTATCTTAGAGCATCGCTATCGTGTAGAGATAGACCACTGCGGCAGGAATCGCCATCAGCGACGAGTCGAAGCGGTCTAACATACCGCCGTGTCCTGGTAGGATGTTGCCTGAATCCTTGATGCCAAGTGTACGCTTGAAGAGACTCTCCACCAGGTCGCCCCAAGTGCCGAACACCACGATGGTCAGACCCAGTCCGGCCCATTCTGCTGCACCCAGTCCCAGATCGTTCACGCCATGCTGCTCTGTGAGATACCACACCAGCACGGCTACTGCCATCACTAGGATGCCGCCGCCAATGCTTCCCTCCCAGCTCTTGCCCGGAGAGATGCGTGGAAACAGCTTGTGCTTACCCAGCAGCGAACCGCAGATATACGCTCCCGTATCGTTGATCCAGAGAAACACGAACACGGAGAGGGGTGCCAGATAGCTGTAGGTGATGTCACCACCCGTCGAGCGGAAGGCCAGCACGTTCAGCAGCGAGAAGGGCAGGGCGATGTAGAGCTGGCTCATCATCGTGTAGGCCCAGTCGTTCACGGGATCCTGCTGCTTCAGATACAGCTCTGCCACCATCAGATAGACGATGGAGATGAGGTAGGGGATGAACACCCCTGCCGACGTGATGCCCCCGTTATAGCCAGCCATTGCGAAGAAGAAATACACGCCCGCCACGGTACAGATCAGGCGGTTTACTGTGATGTTCTCACGATCGTTCACCAGTCCGGTAAACTCCCAGATGGTGAGTCCTGTCACCAGTGCAAAGAGCAGGATCATCGCCTCTGCCCGCAGGAAACAGCACACGATGGCGGCTACGAAAAACACCGCCGTAATGGTTCTGACGATAAAGTTATTCATATCTCTTTCAATTTTATGCTTCTTCTTTCGGTGCTTCAGCTTCCGGCTCGGTTTCAGTCTCTGCCTCCGGCTTGGCTTCGAGACTGGCCTGAGCCTCCAGCTCCTTGGCGCGCTCCTCAGCCATGCGCTCAGCGTCGGCCTTCATCTGTGCCTCCAGCAGCTCCTCGGCTCTGCTGGTCCAGGGACGCTTGCCGAAGATACGCTCCACATCCTCTGCGAAGATCACCTCACGATCCACGAGCAACTGTGCCAGCTGGGCATGCCCCTCCTTGTGCTCTGTCAGTATCTGCTTGGCACGTGCATACTGCTCATTGATCATCTTCATCACCTCGTCGTCCATCACCTTGGCAGTGGTCTCAGAGTAGGGGCGCTGGAACTGGAACTCCGCATTGTTGTAGTAACATACGTTAGGCAGCTTGTCGCTCATACCTGCAAAGGCAATCATGCCGTAGGCCTGCTTCGTCACACGCTCCAGGTCGTTCATCGCACCTGTGGAGATATGGCCCACAAACAGCTCTTCAGCGGCACGTCCACCCAGCAGCGAGCACATCTCGTCGAGCATCGCCTCCTTTGTCTGGAGCACGCGCTCCTCAGGCAGGTACCAGGCAGCACCCAGCGCCTGACCACGCGGCACGATGCTCACCTTCACCAGCGGGTTGGCAAACTCCGTAAACCACGAGATGGTGGCATGACCGGCCTCGTGGATGGCGATCGAGCGCTTCTCGGCCTGTGTCATCACCTTGGTCTTCTTCTCCAGACCGCCGATGATACGGTCCACCGCATCGAGGAAGTCCTGCTTCTGCACTGTCTGACTGTTATGGCGTGCTGCTATCAGCGCCGCCTCATTACATACATTGGCGATATCGGCACCAGAGAAACCTGGTGTCTGACGTGCCAGGAAGTCGATATCCACGCTGTCGTCGATCTTCACAGGCTTCAGATGCACCTTAAATACCTCCTTGCGCTCGTTCAGGTCAGGCAGGTCCACATGGATCTGACGGTCGAAACGACCAGCGCGCAACAGCGCAGAATCGAGCATATCGGCACGGTTGGTAGCCGCTAGGATGATCACACCCGAGTTCGTACCGAATCCGTCCATCTCCGTCAGCAGGGCATTCAGTGTGTTCTCGCGCTCATCGTTACCACCCATGGCCGGGTTCTTCGAACGGGCACGACCCACGGCGTCGATCTCATCGATGAAGATGATACACGGCGACTTCTGCTTGGCCTGCTGGAAGAGGTCACGCACGCGACTGGCACCCACACCCACGAACATCTCCACGAAGTCGGAGCCGCTCATCGAGAAGAACGGCACGCCAGCCTCACCGGCCACCGCTTTTGCCAACAGCGTCTTACCCGTTCCTGGAGGGCCTACCAGCAGTGCTCCCTTGGGAATCTTACCACCCAGCTCAGTATATTTCTCGGGGTTCTTCAGGAAATCCACAATCTCCTGTATCTCCTGCTTGGCACCCGCTTGTCCGGCTACGTCCTTGAACGTGATGCCCAGGTCGCCACCCTTCTCATACATCTTCGCCTTCGACTTGCCGACGTTGAACACGCCCGAGCCGACGCCGCCTCCTCCGCCGCCCATGCGACGCATGAAGAAGATCCACAGCGCCACGATGATAAAGATGGGGAAGAGGTTATAGAAGATCATGTTCAGGAAGTCATTATCCTTATGGTTCTCATACACGAAGTCGCCTGTAAACTGCTTGTCGTCCTTCGCCTTGTTCACAAACTGCTCCACCTGGTCGATCGAGCCAAACTCCACCTCCACATACGGATCGCTGCCCGTCTGCTGGGCACTCTGGTGGAACACGTCTCTGATGTGCTCTGGCTTCACATACATCTTGATGAGGCTCTGGTTCTTGTTCACCACGATCTTTGAGGCATAGCCACGCGTCACCATCGTCTTGAAGTCAGAGTATGAGGCATTCTTTGCGATACTGCTGTTCGAAGGACCGCCACTTGAGAAGTACAGCAGTCCGAGGGCCGCAATGGCGATGATGTAGATCCAGTTCATGTTAAACCGGGGCATATTCATCTTTGGCCCGTTATCACCTTTGATATTATTCTGTTTATTATCCATTTTTAATTTTTAATCCAGGTCAGGTATTCTTGTTAATGCGGCATCCTCCCATAGGTGCTCCAGGTCGTAGAATTCTCGCACGTCGGGCAGGAAGATATGCACCAGCACGTCGCCGTAGTCCATCGCCACCCACTGCGCATTGTCGAGCCCCACCACGTGTGAGGGCTTCTCCTTGAGTCGGTCGCGTGCAAAGTCGCCCACCGATTCGGTGATGGCTTCCACCTGTGAGGGTGAGTTCCCCTGGCAGATGATGAAATATTGGCTGATGGTGCCTTCTATCTTTCTCAGGTCGGCAATCACGATGTTACTGCCTTTTTTTTCTTGAATAGCTTCTGTAATTGTCTGTACTAATTCTTTCATTAATTATAAATATGTGTAATTTGGAGTACAAAGGTACTCATAAAACGGCGAATAACAAAAGAAAAGCGAAAATTTTGCGGTTTTTTATATTTTTTCGCCCAAAAGTTTTGGTAGTTCACAAAAAAGTCGTACCTTTGCACCCGCAAATCGAGATTTGCTGGAAACATTGGGGTATGGTGTAATGGTAACACTGCAGATTCTGGTCCTGCCTTTCCTGGTTCGAGTCCGGGTACCCCAACACAGAAGATCGCTAAGTAGTCACAGGCTCTTAGCGATTTTTTCTTTAAAATCAAAACATTTATATTACTAGGCTATGAGTAGAAGATTTTTCCTTTATGCAACCGTGTTATGGTTCGCATTGGCAGGATGCTCAGAGAGTAAGAAAGAGCCTGCTGCCAGCAGTTCATCACCGTCGTTCGACGAAGTATTAACCAGCCGTCGTAGTGTCCGCAGCTACGATGCCACCAAGAAGATCCTCGAGGAAGAGGTGCGCGAGCTCCTCGCTGCCGTTCAGGAGGCACCCTCTTGGGCCAACCAGCAGCCCACGAAATATTATGTGGCCATCTCGCCTGAGAAGCTTGCTGCCGTTCAGGACCTGGTCGGCGGCAACAAGGATCGCATCGAAGAGGCCCCTGTATTGATCGTCTCCACCTACGAGCGTGGCAAGTCAGGCTTCTTCCAGGGCAAGGCCACCAATGAGATTGGCGATGGCTGGGGTGCTTACGACTGTGGTCTGAGCAACTGCTACCTCGTCCTGAAGGCCCGTGCCATGGGCTTCGACACACTGATCATGGGTATGCGTGATGCCGAAGGCCTGCGCAAGCTGTTCGATATCCCAGAGAGCGAGGCCGTTATGGCCGTCATCTCCCTCGGCTATCGTGACTCCGAGCCCACACGCCCCGAGCGTCGCCCCTTCGACGAGATCGTCAAGTTCTTCTAACGTCAGTTCATCTGAACGCCAATTTCTTTTAAATAATAAAGGCTTCCCCAAACGGGAAGCCTTCTTTCTTGTCACCCTTTGTCTCTTTTGTCACCTCGAAAGGCATTGTCACCTCGAGCGAAGTCGAGAAATCTCTAATACTCCATGTATGACGTTGTCCCAAACATTCTTGTATTGTCAAATAAAATGCTATATATTTGTTTGTCGTCTAAGAATTCTTTAATAGAGTCCTATTAAAGGAAAATATTGCTACCATTAATGCGCGCAATTTTTAGATTTAAATCTCGCAATTGCGTGGATATTATACAGCAAAGGGGCTCGCTGTCACAGCGAACCCCAATACTAAAAATAAATTACTAAAGGTTGGTTTGCTTTGCTTATTTGTTTTGTGCGTCGATTGCTTTGATCTTCTCACGCACAAGGTTCATATCATCCTTGAGCTTCTGTACCTTTCGGTTCATCTCGTCGATGAGGCTGTTGCCTTTCTTTGAGCTGGCGTTCAGGAATCCGAGGTTGTTCTCGTAGGTCTGAACTTCCTGCTTGATGGCCTCATACTGGCGGAACAGGCGGGCACGCTCGTTGTCGAGGGCATTCTCACCACGCTCGGCTACCTGCTTCAGGTTCTGCTTGAAGCTGTTGAGGCGGCGCTTGGCCACGCTGATATTCAGATCTTTATAGAGCTTGTCGAGGATGGCGTGATACTCTTCGTAGATCTTATCCTTCTCCTTGAAGGGCACGTGGCCGATGGCGTTGTACTCCTCGATGAGGCTCTGTACCTTCTCCTGGATATCCTCTCCTGCCTCCTCTGCGATGCTCTTCAGCTTGGCGATAACCTCGCGCTTCTTGTCGAGGTTGGCATACTCCTCGCTGTGCTGACCTACGCCAGCTGCCTTACGGGCCTCGAAGAACTTATTGCAGGCGCCCAGGAACTCCTCCCAGAGCTGATCGCCAAGCTTCTTGGGCACGATGCCGATGGTCTTCCACTCTTTCTGCAGGGCAATGAACTTATCGCCTGTGGCCTTCCAGTCGGTAGAGTCCTGAAGGGCTTTGGCCTTCTCGATGAGGGCGCGCTTCTTCTCGGCATTCTCCTTGAAGGTCTCTTTCAGGCCCTTGAAATATTCGGCCTTGCGTCCGAAGAAGTCATCACAGGCAGCACGGAAACGCTCGAAGATCTTCACGTTCATCTTCTGTGGGGCGAAGCCGATGGTCTTCCACTCGGTCTGTATCTCGATGATCTGCTTGGTGTGCTTCTCCCAGTCGCCACTGCCTTTGTTCTCCTCGGCAGCGATGGCTTCTACCTTCTCACAGAGCACGGTCTTGCGAGCCAGGTTGTCCTCTTCGCGGGCACGGATGCCTTCGAAGTGCTGCTGGTGGCGCTTGTTGATAACGGTAGAGGCTGCCTTGAAACGGTTCCAGATTTCCTCGCGCTGCTCCTTGGCCACAGGACCGATCTCACGGTACTCCTGGTGGAGCTTCTGGAGCTGATGGAAGGCGCTGATCACGTCTTCCTCGTTGGCCAGATTCTCTGCAATCTCACAGAGGCGCGTCTTGGCTTCGAGATTCTTCTTGAAGTCCTCGTCGCGGGCAATGCTGTTCAGACGAAGCATATCGTAGAACTGCTCTACATAGAGCTGGTAGTTACGCCAAAGTTCAGCGGCCTTATCAGCGGGCACGTTCTTGATCTCACGCCACTGCTGCTGGAGGCTCTTGAACTCCTGATAACCCTTATTAGCATCCTCAGGGCTGGTAATCATGGCCTTGATCTTCTCGATGATGTCGAGTTTCTTGGCCAGATTGTCGAGCTTCTCGGCTTCCTGTTCCTTGAAAAGCTTGGCACGCTTCTCCTTGACAATACCCATCTCGGCCTTGAAGGCTTCTTCGAGACTATCAGGAAGGAGCTGATACTGGTTGGGATCGCCGCCACCGTCGATGTAAGCCTTGAAATGGGCTTCGCGCTCGGCAATGTGGAGCTTGTAGAAGACTGTCTTCAGGTAGTCGACCTCCTCTTTCTGAGGGGTCTCGTCGCTGTGGGCAATCTCACGCACACGCTCCAGGATCTCTGCCTTTGTGGCATAGACCTTCTGCGGCTGCTCTTCGTTGGTTTCTACTTGAGAAGCTGGCTCGGCTACTGGTGCTTCGACCGTCTGAGCGCTTACTTCTTCTTCCTTGATTACTTCATTCTGACCCTGTTCCAGGGCTTTCTCTTGAGAGTCCATCATTTAACTATTTAGTTATTGACATTACACTTAATGACGCATCGCATCATCACATTTGGGGTCAAAGGTACTAAAAATTGTAAATAAAGAAGCTCAAAAGAGTGTTAAAAGATGCTAAACAAGGCGCTTACGGCGGAAAAAGAGCCATGCGAGCCCAGAAATGCACAGTGAAAAGACGATGGCGAAGATAAATCCCCAGGGCTTGGCTTCCATGCCGTTGACGAGATTCATGCCAAACATGGAGGTGACCAGCGTGGGTATCATCATGATAATTGTGACGGAGGTGAGCGTACGCATCACGGTGTTCATATTGTTGTTGATGATACTCTGGTAGGTGTTCATCGTGGATTCCAGAATGTCGGAGTAGATACTGGTGGTTTCACGGGCCTGTGACATCTCGATGTTGACGTCTTCGATCAGGTCGGCATCGAGCTCGTCGATCTGCAGCTTGAACTTCAGCTTCTGCAACAGGTTCTCGTTGCCTCGGATGGAGGTCTGGAAGTAGGTGAGTGAGTCCTGCAGACGGCTGAGGCCGATCAGGCTCTCATTGTTCACCTCCTTGTCGAGGTTGCGCTTGGCCTTGTCAACGAGCATCGAGATCTGCTTCAGGCGCTTCAGATACCATACGGCACTGGAGAGGAACAGGCGGAAGATCATATCCACATGATCGGTGAAGCCCTCGCCCCGCTTCTGCTGGAAGGAGAGGAAGTCGATCATCATGTTCGTCTCATAATAGCAGACGGTGATGGTGACATCGCGCTTATGGATGATACCAAGGGGCACGGTGGTATATGGCGTGCGGCTGCGGATCTCCTTGACATAGGGGATACGCAGGATGATCAGCATCCAACCGTCGTCGTATTCATAACGGGCACGCTCATCGGTATCGCTGATGTCCGACATGAAATAATCGGGGATGTTGAACTTCTCTTCGAGTTCATGCTGGTCTTCTTCGGTGGGGCATGTCACCTGTATCCAGCAATTAGGCTGCCACTCTGTGAGTTGGGTCAGTCCGCCTTGGGTGTTCCAGAAAGTCTTCATTGTGCTAATCCTTTTTTCGTT
>CACZTJ010000024.1 GCA_902784065.1 uncultured Prevotellaceae bacterium
ATACCAGTACGACGATCACGGCAACTGGATCAGCCGCAAAGGCTCTATGATGGGACAGGAGATGACCCAGTCGCGCAAGATTGAGTATTATGAGTAAAAAAGCATTTATAAGTCAGAGTATATTTCAGAAAACTAAGCAAAAAACCTCAGGTAGAAATACCCGAGGTTTTTTTAATGTCATAAAAAAACTCCGAAATTGCAGCACTTTCAGAAAAAAGTTGTAAATTTGTCCCCATAGAACAAAGACATGAAGAAATTCCTTCAGATATCGTTGATATCTTTATAATCAATAATACTTTAAAACTATGAATAGTAATGTTCCAAAACAACAGCAGGAAAGATTAGTATTAATACATACACAAAGGTGGTCAAACTTAGGATTGGCTATTGCCTTTTTTTTTACTGCATTCTTTACTTTGCTGCTTATAAATACAAACATTCCTACATGGTGGGATAATATCACAGATTCGATTATTGTTTCGATATTACTTGAATTGTTTTTGTTTATTCCTGTGGGATTCCTGCTCATTGTGTGCATTATCGCAAATGAACACTTTAATTCTGTAAATATTAGAATTTGGTTATTAATAGGTTTCTCATTCTTGGCTAGTATTTTTATTGTTTTTATCTTTTGTCCGTTATCTGATTTACACAACATTTGCTCAACATATAGCTTAGGCGTCTTTGTGTTCTATACTTTATTTGTAATGTTTGCTTTGATGGCTGTTGACACTGTATTATTGCCTGTTATGCAGATATCATTACCTATTTTCTTTATACCATCTTTTAAAACTATCATATCGTTACCAATGGTGTTTGTTATTTGGCGTGTCACACAAGTGGGATGGGTTTGGATTATTCCGATTCTGATCTTTATCATTTACTTTTTCTATTATCATAAGACCTCTATGACTTGGGCAAAATTAAAGAAGTATTATGTAGGAGACTTTTCTTATAAGTGCACTATGCACGCTCGGCCTATAATAATTAATATGTTTCGGTTTGATAATTATAAGGAGTTTGGATTATATTTGTCGCTCTATAATTTCCTACCCAATATCTTCTTAGTTTTAAACGAAACAGTGAGTCATGCTGAAATGGTTAACGATCCTATGGAAGAAGAGCAAAAAAAACGTGAACAGAATGCTTTGAGTGTGTTGTATGATGATAACTTAGCATGTGAGGAAGTCTTCTTTCATTATGGTAACATATCTCATTATTATGATGAAGTTAATAGACTCTCTAAGGTACTACAATCAAAAGCAATATATAGAATAATCAAAGGGCTTGCGCTTTACATTGTTTTATGCTTCATCCTATCTTGGATGGGAAATCTCTTCGAAGGTCTTAGTATTTTAATGTATTTGAAACCGTAAATATGGTGCAAATCGAATAAAAAGCCATATTATTTGGCATTTATACTTCAGTAAACAGCAACATAGTAATTCCTGAAAACAAAGGATCCCCGACCATTTCAATGATGGCTGGGGATTCCATTCTCAAAAGCCCATACAGGACGTGGCTCCCAGTGCCGTCAGCACCGCACTCGCAATCGATACGATGATCTGAGCGATAAACTTAATGCTTTCTTTCTTCGTCATACGCACCTCCTTTCTTAATCATCGTCGATGGGACTGTCGTCGTTACCGCCATCGCCACCGCCTCCGGTGTTACCACCCTGGTTGGTGCTGCCACCACCCTCTGAGCCATTATCACCGCTGTTCGAAGAGCCGCCGCTCTGGCTGCCTGAGCTTGATGACGAGCTGGCCTGCAGCGAATCGATGTTGATAAACTCGGCCTGCTTGATGAACTCACGGCTGGAGATATTCTCCTCGGTGGTCTGCTCGGGCAGGAATCGGATGTGCAGCGCCTTCATGTGCTTGCTTACCGAATAGTCCTCCTTTTTCAGTGCGCCACCCTTCTCGTCTTCGAGCGTGGTGTAGAACGTTCCGAGACCTTCGATCTTCACCTTCTTCGAATTGAGCAGCATCTCCAACATACAGCTGCGGAACTTCTCCAGCACGCCATACACCACGTCGGGGGTGTAGATAGAGCCGTGCTCTGAGATGTGGTTAGCCAACTTGCGCGTGTTCAGGGTTTCCAGCGCCTTCACCCTTGCGAACCACTTGCCATAAGCCTTTGAGCCATCAGCCAGGTTCTGCTTTACTTCATACAAAATCTTTGCCATAATAAATGTGTTTTTGATAGTATTAGATTACTTTTCGACCATCTACATCGGGTGGCCGACTCCCGCTTGTAATTGCTCTGCAAGTGAAGTGCAAGGTGAATGCAGAGCCGAGCTCGCTCGAGCTATGCTGAGCCGCAGCCTTCACTCGTACTCGCAACTTCTTGTTTGCGAGTACAACAAAGATACAAAATAATTTGCGAAATTCCAAATTTTACCCCTCCAATTGGGGCGATTTTCAGCACGAATTCATTTGATTTTTGCAAAACGTAATTTCGAGCCCTCAAATCCGTAATTTTCGCCCCTCGAAGATTACGTTTCGATGATAGTGCGCCACATCGTCACGCGTCACAGCGTCACAATAAGGTGGTTATAGATGTGCGCAGTAGATAATAAGAATTATTATATATTATAATATATAATAATTTAATTTATACATTATATACTATTCTTTGAATATTCGAATATTGCTTAATGGGACGCGTGACGCTGTGACGCGTGACGCTTCCTTAATTAATTTTCTGCTAAAATATTTGGAAGGTATTGAAATAAATCGTATCTTTGCACCGTCAGAATGAAAGTTCTGGCTATCCGGTAAACTTCTGATACTGAAAAGTATGAGATTCCGCGAGGGGTAAGGCTTTATCGATACTGCCCATTTTAAAGAGTCACTTTGTGACTCTTTAATTTTTTAGTATTTCATCATAAAGTTCCTGATGAAAACATAAGATTCTGTATCTTCACGAATAATAGAGATAACTTTACTACCCTTGAAAACCAAAACCTCCAATGCACTATGATTCTGTTCAAAGTATCTCTTGATAGACATTGCTAAGTGACGAGGATTATAATCTACAGCCATATTTAACAGGATTCTATTGCTTTGCCCTATTGATTCTTTTAGTCTATTATCTACAGAAGCCTTCCCTTGGATAGTTTTCAGGTCATAAAGTCTGTATACGCCTTTACGCTCAAAGATATAATCTGCCGTTCTGATACCCTTAGGGTTGGGCAAGATGAATACTCTGTAACCATGCTCCACGGCCTTGCGGGCAGCATTCAGCAGATTTTCAAAATCATCACCTTGCATGCCGTCAATTATATAGATGTTACTATCACTTTCCAGGGGAGTAAAGGCTTTTTGCTGGGTTATCTCTTTCAGCATACTGATAAACCCTGCACCCTTCAGGGTATGCAGATCAGCCAATTGCTCAGCAATATCCCTCGACGGAACCTCGGCCACAATCCACACTTGCCCTGGCTCGTCTGCAAATATCTCGTCTTCTAATATGATATCTTCCAACATAGTACGCGATTTAGTGCTTGCAAAGGTAGTACTTTTCACCCATTCCACCAACTGTTTTGAGGACTATTTCAAAAAAAGTAGTGAATTACTTCTTTATTTCAGAAACATTCCGTATATTTGCAACGTGCTTCGTAAGAATCACAAGACATAAAGCTCGATAGCCGCACAATCACCACCGTACATGCTTCGAGTAACATACATTATTTGGGCTGCCCCGATAACGGGCGCAGATTTCCAATATATGTATGTGGTTTGTGGTGAACCGTGCGGCGTATGGCGAAAGTCTGCGCTTTTTATGTGTATACAATAATAAAAATCTAAATAAATTATTAACTCGTTCAACAAAACATAATATGATTATGAAAAAGATTATGATTTTATTATTTGCAATGTCAACAATAATGTCATTTGCTCAACAGTTGGATGGCTACAATTGCATTTTTCTTAATTCTCATACCAATAATCAGTGGGGGCTTGATGATCGTATCAAGGAGTCATTTGTTAATAAAGGATTTATGGTTGTGACTTCTCGTGATGAAATACCGAAGGCGCCAAACGAACGACTTGCAACATTGGAATTGACATACAACTTTGAAATTAAATATGGTGGTACCCCATTTAATTTTAAGCTTACAAATATGTTAGGTGAAAGTGTGTTTGAAGCAGAGGGTGTTGGAAATACCATGTCTGCGAAAGCTGATGCAAACCGTGCATGTAAAAGAGCTCTTGGAAAGATGGAAAAACTATCATACAAGTTTGATCCTTCAAAAACTCCAAAGTTACCAACGCCAACTACAGAAAAATCATCATGGACAGAAAACCAAATTCGAGACTATTTGAGTTCAGAAAATATTGATGTAGTTGAAGGTATATATAAAAATATGGGAGGGTCCTATTATAAGTTGGCAATTTTGAAAGACAATGGTAAGTTTCTTGCGATTGTAATGGATACAGATCGTCCTAATTGGTTTGTTGGTGGTGTGAAGGTGGTTTTGGAAAGCCTGAAAGATAATTTCTATAATACAAGTTATTATGATGACAATTATTCAAGATTAGAAACAATTTCTGAAATTGACGCTAATGGTGTTCTTAAAATAGGAAATAACTCTTATATGAAGATTTTTCCAATAACAAAATAGGATATTAGGGACTATTTAAGTATATGACGCACACCGTGCTTGGCACTCTGTGATTGCAAAAAATAATAAGACGTATGAAAATTCTTCTTTTTTTCGGGGGCTGCTTCCTCGTCTTTTATTTAATCTTTAAATCCTCTGATTGGTCAGAGTCCAGTAATAGTATTAAGCAAAATATTGGATGTACTGTTATGGCATTAGTATTTGTTCTGGGGTTTCTATTAACGATCTTAGGTGCTTTTAAGAGTTGTAGTAACGACGGCCCATCTTACGATTATTACGATGCTCCACGAAAGTAATTATAGTGTAATAATATGAAAATTGTAAAAGCAAAATTGATTATGACTGCCATATCATCTTTACTGATAGGTTTAATAGGCGGTTATTGCATTGGATACTTCCCAATGAAAAAGGAGGTGAAAAAATACGAATACAACTTCGAGTATTATCGTGATAAGTACCTTAATGAATGTGAGATATACGATAACATTATTCGTGTAGCTTCTCGTCAGCAGCTAGATGATTACTCAAAGTTGTATTACATTCGTAGTACTTATACACAGCCTGGTCGTAGTCAGGACATAGATAAAGCAATTCAATTGAAGAAATCAATAGAAAGGAACAAATAAATTAAGAGGCTTATGAGACGGATATTAGTACCATTCATCATATGTGCAATATTAATTTTGTGCTGTATATCGTGCAAAGACAGTAATGGGAAAACTGTTGACTATGATTCTGAGTGGTTCGGTAATACTACACCTGAATTTGATTCAAAGAGACAATCGATTATATATCGAGAACATATGAGATATGACATTAAGGGGAATATTGCAGTACCATATATTGTTACAAACTCCATCAACTATAATTTTTGCTGTGAATTTTCCTTCTACAATTATGGTGAAGACATACGCTTGTTTAATGGATGCAATGAGGACTTCTTTATTACTGGAATAGGAACCATTCGTTATGCCCATGTTTTAAAAAGAGATGACAATATAGAAATAGCGAGTAAAAGACATAATGAGAAATATGGTGATTGGGCATTGGTTAATCTCACTATTGGGAATGAGCTTGTGACGGATGTATTTATGACCCCTTTAGCGATGAAAGCATATAAGGATGGTGATGACGACAGTTATATTTTTATACAATTTGTGGCAAAGGATAAATATATGAATGTTCTATTCTATGGCGGCCCACGAGAATGTCTTGTAGTAATGGATCGCCCCGATGTTATACTAACTCATAGTGACGTGTCATACAATATTGATGGTCCGATAAGTGGCCCTGGGCAATTCTGGCATTTAAATAAAAAAGTCGATATCTGATTACATTTTGGGAGAATTGTTAATAATCAAAATCACAGCAATAGTATTTTAAAAAGAACAATGAACGATTTTAGACTTATAACACTCTTTCTTAGTTCGCTCTTCATTACATCAGTCTTTGCTTTACCAGAAGAGCCAGATCTCAGCGGTATAACAACTATTCAGGATGCAAAGTCATACTATCAAAGTTGCCGAAGTATAGTATATAAGCAAAACGTAACAAGAGATGATGTGGTTACCGCACTATGGAATGTGTATTATCTTGGAAGATGGCTAGGAATGACAGCTATGGACGCAGAACAGAAGTACGCAAACTATGCAAGTAGGGTAAAAGCAACTACGCAGGATGAAGAATACGAACTTAATAGCCTTATTTTCAGGATAGCATTCACTTACAAAGCGTTACAAGGATTCCTAGGTCCAAGCTTTGAGTCACTTGATAGAGTTTATTGGATGAATATTGAATCCGATTATGGGCTTTATGGCAATAAAGTGATCCGATTTGATTCCAAAGATAACATTGTACTTACTGAGTATAATCTCAATGGCATCAAATTTATAGTGTTTCACAATATAGATAAAAACTTCGCTTATGATGTGAAGGTATATCATAAGGAGAAATATTACTCTAAAAAGTTGAAGAAGAATGTCTATAAGACACTCGAAAGAGATATAACTCTAATGCCTGAAGGTGTTTGGTTTATTGCTAGTTCACTCGATTTGATGGGTATTTATTTCAGTCCCTCATCTTTCGAAGTGAAAAACAAGTATTATGTGGGAAGGAAATAATAGTATTTATGATACATCACTGTGAGCCAGGTACCGTGTGACATAAATGTATAGAAGATATGCGAAACATTATTGATTATATTGATGAGCCGAGGTTCAAGAGTTTGATGCTTGAACTCAGTAAGTCGAATGGTAGCGAAGATGTTGATGCTATCATTAAGAGGTACAATGCTGCTAACGGTCATCTTAGTGAAGAAGAAAAAGAGTTATATGGCTCAAATGTTGCCGCTGACATTGATAAAATCCTCAAGGTTATTGACGAAGATCTCCATTCATAACTATGGGGAACTAAGAAGTTCTGTAAAATTATCATAAATTCCTGATGATCGTTATTGATTGTCGGGGATTTTTTGTAATTTTGCAAGCAGTAAAACATAAAAATTTGAAATAGCAATCATGAACTGAAAAAGGTTGTGATATTGTTACTATGAAGCAAAATAAAACTGCCAGAGAGATGCTGGCACAAATTGAGAAGGATTTCTTCAAAGGAGCTGGACTTGCAAAAGCTAGCAAACTGGAAAAGGACGAACGTAGAGCTTTCGTGCTCTCACAGGTTGAGCGATTGTTGATAACGCATCATGGAGCGTTGCCGTTAGCCATATACCTGTCGGATATGTTTTGGACGGCTGGCGAAGGCAGGGTGCCGATGCCGTGGGAGGATATCCCACCGCAGGTAGAGTCTGGTTATCGAACCAACCCGCTGCTGTCGCTGACAGATCAGCAGACGCTGACGGAAAGGGAGATGAGCCGATTGCGGTTGATACTGGAGGTGGCTGGGTTATGTCATGACCTGAGCCTACACTTCTTATTCGACCTTAAGGAAGCCTTTGGCATCAAGAACGACTGGTGGGTGTCGAACAAGCAACTTGTGGAGTGGCTTTCTACTACCGAGTATGAACAGATAGCGATGCATGTAGCTTATATCCTGAAGAAACATGCCACCAATACGTATGCATATGGCCATTACCAACCGGCACAGGATGAGATGGCCGAACTATTTTCGTCTGAGTACCACGAACGGATACGCGAACCGGAATTTATGAAGATGCCCCCTCGTGACTACGTGAAAACCATCATCGATGCTTTTCAACAGATAGAGCGGCATTGGCAGCGGGGTCATAGGTTAAAACTGAGACCCGAGTTGGTGATGCTACACGACGAGATCTACGGAGTGGTGCCCCACCAGTTTGATAAGGGGGTACTGAAAGCTGCTCAGGCACTCTACGATTACATGGACAACGAGCTTCGCGGACGTTTGGTACTGAAAGAGTATGATTATCATGCCACTTCGTGGGAAGAACAGCCCGAGTCGGTAAAGCGCACCACGACTGAGGTGCTGAATCGTTTTGCAGCAAAAGTCCGCGAGGTACGTGACCAGTATCTGGCAGAGGGCTGGGTTGCTGACAACTCGCTGGAGTTTTATTATCTGATGGATCATGCCCAACGTTGTGGACATGGCTGGTGGCGAGAGGAGGACGAAGCCTTATGATGAGCAGCAATCGCGGAGATTATAAGTCGGCAGCCGAATGGCTGTCGGCTCTCAGACAGGATGAGGCATGGCTGAGTCAAAAGCATCACCTCCAGGCTTCTGCAGATGGTGATACCAGTACTGATTGTGATGATGCCATCAGAAGGATCGGAAGAGGTGAGACCTTCGAATTCTGGGAGATCTACAGTCATGAGGTGGAGCCTGTGGTTACGGAGGTCTGGGAGATAGCAGAGTTGTCGCTGCCGAAACTGAAGATTCAGACCATCGGGATGCTTTCGATGGAGTGGCTGGAGCAGCATTCGCATATAAATAATAAGGTGTCGAAGGAGGCAATGAAGCCGGTAACGAAGAAACCGGAGAAACCCTCCAAGCCTCGTGAGACGATGACGTTTCTTCTTAAGAGCGGCGTAACTGACCGGCATCTTAATGTGCTCTATCAGAAAATGGTTGCTGAAGGATGGATAGAGGGCTACGAAGCCAACTTTTATGCACTTTTCTCAGGTAAAAGAGACGAGGACTGCGAGTTGACTTGGATGGGTATGTTTGGCAAAGGAACCCTTGTGGAACTGTTTAAGATGTTTGTCGGTGCTGATGTTATTGAAGTCCCCGAAGGCTATACGGTGTCTTCTATCCTCGAGGGTCATTTTAAGGATACCAAGGGAAAGTGGCTTACGGGGCTCGATAAGGGCGACAAAGCTAACGCCAAAGCTTCACCGCTGATGTTGGAATACGTGAAGATACTCCAGATAAATCTGAAACGGTGGAAATATGGCGATGAGGACTACAATGAAGATTTCAAGGAGGAATATGATCTTTATGACCATCAGGATTTGCATATTCATACACGTTAAATCATAGTTCGGGAATTCTTTCGGGAATTTCAAGATTATTTTTGAAAAATTTCGCTCAAGCGGAATCTCTTGATTTACAAGGGGTTCCGCTTTTTTTGTTCCGTTTGTTGATGCCGAAGGCGGTCTTCCCGAATGTTTACCCGAAAGATCTCCCGAAAAAAACAGGGGGTGGTCTTGGATTATGGAGGTTGACTCGAACAGAGCACTTCCACTAGTACTAATTAAGACCCCGCCTAAGGAGCGGTTAACAAAAAGAAAAGATGTATAAAAGAATGATTGTTAAAGACGTGTATCGTGCAAAGATGGCCACAGAGGCCCGTCGACAGTTGGCACTGATGAACAGATGCCGAATGCACAAAGGAGGTAATGGAATGGCGAGCCAGCCCTTCTACACAAAGTTTCTTAATCGCTAACAACTAAAGTTTAACTCTGAGTTGAGGTGAACGGAGTCTCGCGAGATTTCTATCACAACGAAAGGTGGCCACCCTTCTGACACTTCGCTCTACCAAAATTCAGAAAAACAATGAAAATTACAAAATTCCAGGAGCAGATTTTGCAGAACGCAGTCCAGATGGACGCAAGTATTAACTTCCAGACCAACGGCAACTTGTTGATAGTACCGTGCCCGTGGGAGGGTGACAAAGAGGTGACAGGTGGTGAACGTGTGAAATATCGTGCAGGCATTGAGGTGGATGCCGACGGACGAACCAGAGTGAAGCGTTACAACGATGGCAAGAACAAACCAAAGTTGGAAACTCTTTACGAGACACCTCACGGAGCCGTGAAGATGACTCGTCCGAACTTCGAGGTAACAGCAAATGGTACGCGTCGTCGTTTGGATAAGGAATGTCTCTACGTCACGTTCAAGTTCCCGAAGAAATACGGGTTGGCACTTACTAAGGCTCTTTACCAGGAGGAAGCCGATGAGATTATGTCTTACTTTAAAACACGTAAGGAGGAAACGATATGGAGCAGATAATGGAACAGATGCAGATATTTACATGTCTTGGGAAGGGGCACGGTGCGCCGTGCCTCCCTGCCACCCGAAAGGAATGGGAGAAGCTTCGTCAGGAGCCTTGGCTGGCGCAGATGTGTGCACGTATAGAAAAAGGTGATGACGAGTTGAAGCACCGTCTGCCGGTATGGACACCTCATTGCGCGGAGTTTAAAGACAACCATCGAGCCATTGCCGATGCCGTCCGACCACTCAACCGATTGATGCTCGATTTCGATGAGAAGGGGCATACGGAGGAGATCCTCGAGAAGCTAAAGGATGCAGCCAATCCTGATATCAACGGTATGCAGATATTGTTGGTAGAGGAATCGGTGCGACGCGGTACTCATGTGCTGGTGGAGTTGCCCGAGGGGATGGATGCCGAAACGGCTCAGCAGCTGATGAAAGAGGTTACGGGCTTTGAGCCTGATAAGCAGGTGAAGGGCGTTGATCGCTGCATCTATATGGTGCCGGAGGATCATACGAAGTTTGTTTCTGACAAGCTCTTTGAACCTGTCATTTCGAGCAATCCCCGCCCTGTCATTTCGAGCGGAGTCGAGAAATCTCCAGAGATCTCTCCATGCGCTACGCTTAGTCGAGATGACAATCACCGCCCTGTCATCCCGAGCGTAGTCGAGGGATCTCATGAAAGTCTGTCATTCAAGGGCATACCTTATTCTTCTATAATCGCTGAGTGGTGGCGGAGGAATGGGGGAGAGCCTGCGGAGGGGGAGCGGAATGTGAAGCTTCACAAACTGGCCGCGAATCTCCGAGCCATCTGCGACAATAAGAAAGAGGTGCTGATGCAGGTGATGCCACGCTTCGGACTCTCTGATGTGGAACTGAAATCAGTCATTGACTCGGCTTGCAAAGAGCCTACAAAGGGGTCGCGATTGATAGATCAGATCATAGGAGACCTCTCGGCTACGCTCGAGGTGACAGAGGGAGGTACACTCGAAATGACAGAGGATGCAGAAGCAGTAGCCGAAGAGACGGGCGTAAAAGTGAATGTTCGTGCCCTGCCAATCGGACTTAAAGAATCGTTGGTTGGTGTGCCCGTCTCGATGCACATGCCGGTGCTTTGCGGAGTGATGCCCATCTGTGGAGCCTATGCTGACCAGGTGGAAGTGGAGTATTGCGACGGCAATCTGCAGCACTTAGGACTGATGTCGATTATCCGAGGCGAACAGGCTTCAAACAAATCGGTGGTGAAGAATGCTGTTGATATCTGGAAACGTCAGTTTGATGAAGAGGATGCCTTGGCCCGCAAGCGTGAGGAGGAATGGAAGGAGCGGAAGAAAGGCCGCAAGGCCAACGAGAAAGCTCCTGACGACCCCAAAGTGCTCATCCGTATGGTGCCCGTAACCGTCTCTTGCTCAACGCTTTTGAAGCGTTTCAAGAATGCGCAGGGACATACGATCTACTCCTTCGGAGAAGAATTAGACACGCTGCGCAAAACCAACGGTGCTGGCTCCTGGAGTTCGAAGTATGATATCTATCGACTCTCGTTTGATAAGGGTGAATGGGGTCAGGACTACAATTCGGATGCAGCTGAATCGGGTGTGGTGAATGTGGCTTATAACTGGACAATGCTTGGCACGAATGGAGCTTTGCGGAAATGCTTCAAGAGCGACAACATTGAGAATGGTCTTTCAAGCCGTATCCTCGTGGCCGAGATGCCTGATGCATCGTTCTCGAAGATGCCAAAGTTCAAGCGTCGCTCAGCTGATGATGAGGCGAAGATTCAGGAGGCTGTCAATCGTCTGCGTTCTGCCACCGGATTTGTTGACACACCTCGACTTCGCAAGGCTATTGAAGACTGGGTAGAGGAGAGGCGCGTAGAAGCAGCCAAGGACATCGACCACGTGAAGGACACCTATCGTAAACGTGCGGCTGTGATCGGTTTCCGTTGCGGCGTCATCTTCCGGTTGCTTGAAGGCAAGGAGAGTAACAAGTGCATCGAGTTTGCACTAATGATGGCCGACTACTGCCTGAGTCAGCAGATCAAGACTTTCGGCGAGGCATTGCAGAATCAGTATGTAGATGCCAGTAGCGAATGTCAGCGATATGGGGCTAATCACTCGGTGTTCGACCGCCTGTCGCCTACATTCACTCGGGGCGATTTGGGGGCCTTGAAGCCTGATTGCAGTAAGAGCGGTCTGCGCAACATCATTATGCGCTGGAAACGAGACGGATGGATTGAACCCGTCGACAAGGATCACTTCCGAAAGACGTCCCAGCGTCCCAACGTCCCATCGTCACATTAAGGCCTTTCGTCCTTGTCATGTCGAGCGTAGTCGAGACATCTCATGAGATCTCTCCATGCGCTACGCTTAGTCGAGATGACGATAATAAACATTAAATCATAAAATATGGAACTGATATTAGAACGTATAGCAAAGCGCAAGACCTACACGATAGGTCACCTCTACATTCAGAGACGCGTAGATGATGAGTATCTGGCAGGCACGGAGAACCTGTATTTCTGCGACACGCTTGAACCCACTTGGCGCGACTATGCCAACGGTGCCTACAAGGTGAAAGGCCGTTCGGCTATTCCGGAAGGCCGCTATGCCGTAGTGATTTCTTGGAGTCCGAAATTTCAGCAGTGGCTTCCCATTCTGCTCGGTGTCCCGAAATTCGAAGGCATCCGCATCCATGCAGGCAACTGCTCAGAAGACACCGAAGGCTGTATCCTCGTAGGTAAGAACCGCGAAGTGGGCAAAGTGCTCGACAGCCGCATCTGGGTTCACCGCCTGAAGCAGAAGATTGTCGAGGCCAAGGGTAGGGACGAGCCTGTCTGGATCACCATCAAGTAAAATCAATAATTCCTCGCTCAGCAGAGCGGGGAATTATTGTTGTCCTGTCATTTCGACACCCCCCCTTCCTGTCATTTCGAGCTTGTCGAGAAATCTCTTGAGATCTCTCCACTCGCTTTGCTTAGATTCCCGCTATCGCGCCTACCCGTAGCCTTTCGAGATGACAGGCTGGCTGACATTCATCAAAAAACTGGCTCTGTTTCTGATAATTCCTCTGTCAAAAGGACTTTTATTCTCTTTGTTCTTCATACCTTTGCAGCCGTATGATAGTAGCAGACATGAATCTCCATGAGGTGTATGCTATACTCATGGACGAGATGCAGAAGCTGGATTGGAAGCGAAATGCGATGTTTCCAAAGGCTGCGAAAGAGATAGGCAGAAGCATTGAGTTTCCTGCCTGTGTGATGTATGACTATATGATTCCCTCATCAAACAACCAGTATATCATCTATTATTATCAGGAACATCCGTTTGCACCAGTGTTATCAGCGTATTTGTGCGTGCTGTATGATGGGACAAAACGCTATATCATTAAGTGGACTGAGAAGGGTATCCCTGAGATCCATATCTACACGAGTCATTTCCTACAGCGTTATAAGGAGCGTTTTCTGAAACAGCCAGAGCTTACGGCTAATGAGGTGGCAGTGAGGTTTCTTTCTCGCAACTTAAAAATGCGGCCGATGGCTATTGATGACAGGATCAACAAGCACATCGAGAAATACGGAGCGTATGCTGGCGAGGGATTCCTGGTGGATGACGGTTTCTGTTTCAAGTTGTCGGGCGAGGAAACCATTGAGGGGGAATCGCCTATTAGGATCAGTTTTTTCACAACGTTTATGCCTCTGTCGGAGATGTCGGATACTCAGAGAGAGGCTATCTTTGAGGAGTGTATCAACTCTTTGTCACTTTGAGCGGAGGATGATGCTGGTGGCACCGAGGGTGAAGAGGGTGCCGTCGGTGATGATGCGGCGCTCTTTGGGATTGAGCTCTACATTATCGACGAAGGTGCCGGTATTGCTGTTGTTGTCTTTCAGGGTATAGCGCAGGTTGCCTTGTTTGTCGCGACTGACGGTGATGGTGCAGTGGTTCAGATCGACACTGGGATCAACGGTCTCAAACGTGCAGTTGGCAGGGTTGCCTTTCTGATAGCGGCCGATCACATTGTCGCCCATGTGGAGGGGGAGCACCTGCTTGTAATGGAACACGTTTTCGATGACGACGATGGAGCCGAAGTTTTCCTCATTGGCCTCCATTCCCGCCAGCTTTTCATCTGGGTTATCATCCTTCCGACGATTAAGAAGCTTGCTGACGCCGATACGGATGCCAAACTCCTTGCCGCAATCGGGGCATTTGAACACCAACGACTGACCAGCCGCATATTGCGTCTCGTCGAAAGTGATATATTGTTCGCATTTGGGGCAGCGTACGCGTTTCATCAGCTATTAATTGTATTTATAAACCCAAGCGTCTTTCAGTTCTTCGTTTTTGTGGATTTTCCTTAAGGCATTATAGGCTTCTTCCTGTGTCGTATAGCTTCCGCAAACCACTCGGCGGATGCTCTGAACCTTGTTCTTGGTGTAGAGCTCCACGCTGTCGAGTCCCTTTGCCTTCAGCTTGTCGATGAATATCTCGGCATTATGCTTGGAAACGTGACTGGCCAGAACGATGCAGTATTTGTTCTTGGCGGGCTCGACATTGGCGACGTTGGCATTCTGGGCTGTCTTGATCTCCTCGAGCTTGGTGATGGTGTCCGACTTGCTGGCGGATTCCGGTGCATCGGACTTATTGATCTCGATCTTGCTGGCATTGGTATCTTTCGACATCATGCCAAAGAGCAGGTTGCTGTTGATGTTGCTGATGGTGCGGGTCATCATCTCCGTCTTGCCTGTGGGTAAAGCAACCAGGAAGATGGCCAGCAGAACGGCAGCAACGGCAACGGTATTACGGATCCAGGAGAACTTGATACGAACCACATCTTCCTCCTCCTCGTCAACTTCCGGGGTCTCAACATCCTGATTGAGTTGGTTGATGCTGATGATCTGGGCGGTGTTGTCGACAGGCGCCTGCTCGACGGGGGCTGCAGCCTTGAGGGGCAGCATCTCAAAAGAGCACAGGCCATAGAGGCTGGGGGTGAGGATGCCTGCTTCGCAGGGAGTGAACACGTAATTGCCGCTTTCGTTGAATTCCAGCGTGCCGATATCGTTAAGCTCATAGAAGCCTTTGGTCTGCAGGTGCATCTTGAGCTCATTCACCTCGTCTTCGATGCGGAGCACGGCTTCGGGATAACTGATATCGTAAGTTTCAACGTAAGATTGAGCCAGGAGGGAATCGTTGATCTTGAGCTGGGGGTTAAAGCCAAGTGTGCGCTGTGGCGGCAGGAAGATGCCTTCCTGATCATCATAGCGTGCTTCAACATGATGCGCCATAAACCCGCCAAAATCGGGCACAATGACGCAATCATTGCTTAAAAGCAGGATTTCGATATGTCTTTCCAACTCAATCACGTGTGCAAAAGTACGACTTTTTTTTAGAATAAACAAATAAAGAAGCTTAAAAATGCAATTATATTTTTTTTTTGATGTACCTTTGCACCCAGATTTAGTTAGTATTATCGATTATGAATATTGCAATTGTAGGAACTGGTTATGTAGGACTGGTGTCGGGCACATGTTTTGCTGACACTGGAGCGACTGTAACTTGTGTAGATGTAGATGCTCAGAAGATTGAGCGATTGAACAATGGAGAGATCCCCATTTATGAACCGGGACTCGATGAACTGGTAAAGAAGAATGTGGCAGCTGGTCGTCTGAAGTTTACGACTGATCTGGCTTCGGTGCTCGATGATGTGCAGATTGTGTTCTCTGCCGTAGGCACACCGCCAGACGAGGATGGATCGGCTGATTTGAAATATGTGCTGCAGGTGGCTAAGACCATTGGTCAGAACCTGAAGAAGTATGTGGTGGTGGTTACGAAGTCGACCGTGCCTGTAGGAACTGCCAAGAAGGTGCGTAAGGCGATTGAGGACGAGCTGCAGAAGCGCGGTGTTGAGATCGAGTTTGACGTGGCTTCGAATCCGGAGTTCCTGAAGGAGGGTAATGCCATCAAGGACTTCATGTCGCCCGACCGCGTGGTGGTGGGTGTGGAGAGTGAGCACGCCAAGAAGGTGCTGACGAAGCTCTACAAGCCCTTCCTGCTGAATAACTTCCGCGTGATCTTCATGGATATCCCATCGGCAGAGATGACCAAGTATGCGGCTAACTCAATGCTGGCTACCCGCATCTCGTTTATGAATGATATCGCCAATCTGTGCGAGCGCGTGGGTGCCGACGTGAATATGGTGCGTGCCGGTATAGGTTCGGATACACGTATCGGACGTAAGTTCCTCTATGCCGGCTGCGGCTATGGCGGCTCTTGTTTCCCCAAGGACGTGAAGGCGCTGATCAAGACTGCCGACCAGAACGGCTATTCGATGGAGGTGCTGAAGGCTGTGGAGCGTGTGAACGAGAAGCAGAAGAGCGTGCTCTTCGAGAAACTGGTGAAGGCTTTCGGCAGCAAGGAGGCCCTGAAGGGTAAGACAATCGCCATGTGGGGACTGTCGTTTAAGCCCGAGACTGACGATATGCGCGAATCGACCGCCCTCGTGATGATTGGCAAGCTGCTGGAGGCAGGCTGTAAGGTGCGTGCCTATGATCCGATTGCAATGGGCGAGTGCAAGCGTCGCATCGGCGATCAGGTGACTTACTGTCGCGATATGTATGATGCCGTGCTGGAGGCCGACGCCCTGTTGCTGCTCACGGAGTGGAAAGAATTCCGTCTGCCCGGATGGGGTGTGATCAGGAAGGCGATGAAGAATCCGCTGGTGATCGACGGACGTAATATCTTTGATATTGAAGAACTTAGCGAGAACGGATTCGAGTATCACTGCATAGGTAAATAAATGAAGCGTTTAACTGCCATATTGCTATCTGTTGCCGCACTGATCGGTTGTGGTGGTCAGGGTGGTGGGTCTTCTGCTGAAAGCAAGGAGGCCAAACAGATGCTGCAGGGAATCTGGGTGGATTCGGAAACGGGGGATGTGTCGTTTCAGGTCAAGGGCGACACCATCTTCTATTCCGATATGACGAGTATGCCCGCCTATTTCAAGGTGGTGGGCGACTCGCTGATCCTGGGTTCCGGCACTTCGTATGGCATCGTCAAACAATCACCTCAGCTGTTCTGGTTCTCTAATCAGAACGGTGATCTGGTGAAGCTCGAGCGGAGCACCGACCCGGTAGATGAGCTGGAGTTTGAGCACGACCAGCCGCAGGTGCTCACCTATACGCAACAAGTGAAGAAGGACTCTGTGGTCACCTATAACGGTGAGCGCTATCATTGGTATATCGCCATCAATCCCACCAAGTACAAGGTGGTGAAGCGCAGTTACAATGATGATGGCCTGGAGGTGGAGAACGTGTATTACGACAATATCATGCACATCAGCGTGTTTCACGGTTCGCACCAGATATTCTCCAGCGACTTTACGAAGCAGATGTATAAAAAAATGGTGCCTGACGGTTTCCTGGATGATGCCATTCTGGGAGCGATGGACTTCAATCATATTGATGCCGAAGGTCTGCATTTCTCCGCCACACTCTGCATCCCCGACGGGGCCAGCTGTTATATGGTGGATACGCAGATCGCCTATACGGGTAAACAGACCATGAGTCTGCTGGAATATTAAGCATTCAGCCAGTTGTCGAGCAGCATACGGGCTATCGACAGCTTTTCAGGTATATTAGGGAGATTGTCACGACGGAACCATCCGCCTTTGGCAATCTCACTTGTTTGTAGGTGGATCTCACCTGACACGTAGTCGGCATTGAAGCCTACCATCAGTCCACAGGGATAGGGCCAGGGTTGAGAGGCGAAATAACGGATGTTGGTGATCTTGACGCCCGTCTCCTCAAAGGCTTCACGTGCCACGGCCTCCTCAAGTGTCTCGCCTGTCTCTACGAAGCCCGCCACCAGACCAAAGAAATCGCGCTTGAAGTTCTTGGCACGCACCAGCAACACCTCATCGCCTTTATGAATCAGGACGATGACGGCTGTAGCAAGCTGTGGCCATACTTCTTTACCACATTCCGTACATTTCTTGGAGATATCGGTGTCCATCCGCATGGGGGCACCACAGACACCACAGAACTTCGTGTTCTGATCCCAATAGAGCAGTTCCTGACATTTGCCGGCTTTCAGATAGAGCGGACGATCCAGTCGGTAGTAGCTTTGTCGCAAGCCGCACATCTCATAACGCTCATCATCGGTCACGGGTGCATCAATGCGATAGGTCTTGACTTCGATACCATCAAGGGGTGTGATGTTCAGCACATTCGTCCAAGGCTTTATTTCCGTTGGGGGCTCTTCCTGCAGGGGGATGGTGTAACCGACTTCGGCAGAACTGCCGTCGCCAACTGTTTTCTTCTCAAGCAACAGATCTTCCTTGCAGAAAACGAAGTAATATTTTTTAGCCATTATCAATTTCCAAAAAGTAATTTCCTGTCGCGCTCCAGAGCTGGCTTCACCCATGCTTCAGGCACGAATTTCCAGTTGTGGTTGGGCTTGGGGTTTACGGTGCCCATCTTACGGATTTCCTCTGTCAGGAAATGACGCTGATCGCGATCGGTATGGAAGATGACGCGTGCATCGAGTGAATCCTTGGGAATACCGGCGCCCTGTGTCAGGAGTTCGCCACCACCATTGGCACGATAACTGTTCATCGCAACCTTATACCATTTCTTCTCATCGAACGGCTCACCGTTTGACATACGGAGAATCTTGACTTTCTGTCCGTCGGGCTTCGTCAGATCCACCTCGTAGTCGATACCACAGGCAGAATCGAAGTTGAAGGTGTAGTATTGGAATCCTGTGCGCTGCTGGTCATCCTTGGAATCATCGTTCAGGCGCAAGGCGTGATCATCGGGTGAGGTCATCGTATTGGTCCACATGTCATAGCTGTACTCCAGATGCTTACGTACTTCTTCGCCCGTCATGCGGAGGGTGAAGAGCAGATTCTCAAAGCGATAGAGCTTGAACATATCGGCCATTGTGACCTCGCCTTCCTTGATGGTGGAGTTGAAGGCCAGCGGGGCTGTCAGTGAGATGTCGGCATGGGTGATCTGCAGCTGCAGGTTGTGGATGAGATCGGTAAAGGCGGAGTTGCCGAAGAAGCTCTCTCGTGTATAGATCGGCGACTCGAAGCGCCCGATCTTCTGACCGACATAAGCCTTGACGGCATCGATGTCCTTCTGGAAATGGGCCATCATCTGCTCGTCGATCTGCTCGTCTTCCACGTTGACGATCGTTCCCTTGATGTCCTTATTCACCACCTTACCGTCTTGAATGGTCAGCTCGATCTCAGCCTCTGCAACATTCCTGACCCAGCAGGAAGGATCGATGATGAGCACCTGCTTGCCCTCTATGTTAGTGATCCATTCGTTGTGTACCTGATGGTCATGACCGAAGAAGATGATGTCGAAGCCTGGTACCTCGCGAGCTACAGCTGCTGTGGCATTCTCCTCGTAGTCAGTGGTGACGATACCGCCGTCCTTACCGCTGTGGAAGAGACCGAAGATCAGGTCGGGCTGCTCGTTCTCCTGGATATATTTCACCCACTTTCGGGCACAACCTACCATCTCTTCGAACTCGATACCTTTCCATATCGACTTGTTCAGCCAGTTGGGAATGGCCGGGGTGAGCATACCGATCACGCAGATCTTCACGCCGTCCTTAATATGAACGGAGTAAGGCTGCAGACCTGTATAGATGTTCTCGGGATCAGCCTCTCCGTCCTTACATTCCTCTTTCACGATGTTGGCACCCAGCAGCGGACAACGCACCTCACGGATCCACTTGTCATAGACTTTGTGTCCGGGCTCAATATCATGATTACCCACGGTCTCGGCATCATACTGCATGTAGTTGATCACGCGTGCGGCGAGGTTCTCGTCCTCCGGTATCACATAGTTGGACCAATACACGCAGGGCTGACCTTGCAGGATATCACCATTGTCGATGAGCAACAGGTTGTCGCCACACTTCTGACGCTCGCGGTTGATATACGTGTTGGCACGAGTGAGTGTGCCTTTGAGCGGTCTGCCCTCCATGAAGTCCCAAGGGAAGAAATGTCCGTGAACATCACTGGTCTCTATGACCTTCAGCGTGACGGTCTTTGATGTCTGCTGTGCCTGCACTGAAAGCGTAAGCGTTGCAGCAAAAAAAGTAGAAAGAAAAACTCTTCTCATTTGCGTGTTCCTTTTTTATTATTTGCTTGCAAAGTTAATAAAAAAAACAATACCACCAAATAATTGCAGGATTTAATTCCAGGAATCTTTGCTTTAGGCACACTTTTTGCTGATAGCTTTGTGGAAGAAATTAATTAAAAAAGGAGGATAAAGATATGGCATTTATAGACTATTACAAGATTTTAGGTGTAGATAAGACGATTCCGCAGAAGGATGTGAAGAAGGCATATCTGAAACGTGCCAAGCAGTTTCACCCTGATTTGCATCCTGATGATCCGAAGGCGCAGGCGAAGTTCCAAGCACTGCAGGAGGCGTATGATGTGATCGGTGATCCGGAGAAACGAAAGAAGTACGACCAGTATGGTGAGCAATGGAAACAGGCAGACCAGTTTGGTGGTTTCGGTGCCGGTGGTGCTGGCGGCGGAAATCCGTTTGGCGGGTTTGACTTCTCGAGTTTTACGGGTGGTAGAGGTTTCAGCTCTTTCTTTGAGGACCTGTTTGGCAGAAAGGGTCATCAGGGTGGGGGCTTTGGTGGTTTCCAAGGCTTCTCCGGCGGTGGTTCGGGCTTCGGACAACAGGCTCGAACCCATTCGGGCGAGATGAATGCGAATGTCTCTATCGACTTCTACACAGCGATGTTGGGCGGCGAGGTGATGATCACGCTGTCGAACGGATCGAAAGTAAAGATGAAGATCAAGCCGGAGACACAGCCTGGTACGAAGGTTCGTCTGCGTGGCAAGGGCTATGATCGGGGAGACGGCACCTTTGGTGATCTGATTATCACCTATCAGGTAAAGCTGCCAACCAACCTGACAGAGCGGCAGAAGGAATTGCTTAGAGAAATGCAGAGGGCGTGATGATGTTAACGCCCTCTCTCTTTATAATGTTTTCAGGAATTCTTCAGCTCGTTGCAGATCCTCTGGTGTGTCGATGCCAACGGTCTCCACATCCGTCAGTCCGACGCGGATGCGATAGCCGTTCTCCAACCAGCGCAACTGCTCCAGACTCTCAGCCTTCTCAAGACTGCTCTGAGGGAGCTTGGTGACTTCTGCCAACACCTCACGACGATAGGCATAGATACCCAGATGCTTGAGGAAAGGATAGTGCCCGAACCAATGCTGATTCTCTACACCTCTTATATATGGTATCACCGAGCGACTGAAATAAAGGGCGAAACCCCGGATGTCGGTCACGATCTTGGGAGAATTGGGGTTGTTGACAGCCTCTATCGAATCAAAGCGCTTGCCCAGTGTGCCAATCTGCGTGGTGGAATCGTCGAAGAGGTGCATCAGTGTCTCTACCTGAGAAGGCTGGATGAATGGCTCGTCGCCTTGCACGTTGATGATCACATCGGCATCAGTGGCAATCTTCTCTACGGCCTCCTGAATACGATCGGTACCGCTCTTGTGGTCGGAACGGGTCATCACGGCCTTGCCGCCGAAGGATTCCACACAAGAGAAGATACGCTCATCGTCGGTAGCCACAAATACATCGTTGAGCACGCTGCTGACCTGCTCATACACTCTCTGAATCACTGTCTTGCCGCCAAGCATGGCCAGCGGCTTGCCCGGAAAACGCGTTGAAGCATAGCGGGCGGGAATAATTGCAATAAATTTCATATTGGATGCAAAGATACGAATAAATGAGAAGAAAACCAAACAAATAATCGGAAATAAACGTTAATAAGTCTGGGAAAATTTGTTGGTCTCAAAAAAAAACAGTAAATTTGCACTTGTTATTTCAAAAAGCAAGATTACTCATGAAGAGATTTACATATACGATATTGATGCTGATGCTTCCGTTAATGGTTGGAGCCCAGAAAATTACCCTCGGTTCTGCCAAGACAAAAGACGGGGGTGAATATAATGGTGAGATGGTGGCAGGAAAGCCTAATGGCAAAGGCCGCACGACCTATAAGAACGGTAACAGTTACGAAGGTGAATACGTGAAAGGTAAGCGTCAGGGCTATGGTGTCTATACCTTCGCCGACGGCGAGAAATACGAAGGTGAATGGTTTCAGGACCAGCAGCACGGACAAGG
>CACZTJ010000025.1 GCA_902784065.1 uncultured Prevotellaceae bacterium
GATGATTAAGGACTCGTTTGAGGAGTTCGGCATCTCATTCGATATCTATAGCCGTACCACCAGCGAAACCCACCATAAGTTCGCCGCAGACTGGTTCAAGAAACTCTACGACGAGGGGAAACTGACTGAGGAGACCACAGAACAGCTGTACGACGAGGAGGCCAAGCAGTTCCTGGCCGACCGCTATGTCACTGGTGAGTGCCCCTATTGCCATAACGAGGGAGCCTACGGTGACCAGTGTGAGAAGTGCGGGCGCGACCTCTCGCCCACAGAACTGATCAATCCGAAGTCAACCATCTCTGGTTCTACACCTGTGCTGAAGAAGACCAAGAACTGGTATCTGCCTTTGAACGAGTATCAGGACTGGTTGAAACAGTGGATCCTGGAGGAGCACAAAGAGTGGCGCCCAAACGTATATGGACAGTGCAAGAGCTGGCTCGATATGGACCTGCAGCCCCGTGCGATGACACGCGACTTGGACTGGGGTATCCCTGTTCCTGTGAAGGATGCTGAGGGCAAGGTGCTCTACGTGTGGTTTGATGCACCTATCGGCTATGTGTCGAATACGGTTGAGTTGTGTCAGAAGGAGCCTGAGAAATGGGGCAACTGGGAGAAGTGGTGGCAGGATGAGGACACACGTCTGGTTCACTTCATCGGTAAGGACAATATCGTGTTCCACTGTATCATCTTCCCTGTGATGATGAAGGCTCACGGCAAGTATATCATGCCTGACAACGTGCCTGCCAACGAGTTCCTGAACCTTGAGAACGACAAGATCTCTACCTCACGCAACTGGGCTGTATGGCTCCACGAGTATCTGGTAGATATGCCTGGCAAGCAGGATGTGTTACGCTATGTGCTCACAGCCAATGCCCCTGAGACCAAGGCCTGTGGTGAACTGCTCGATGTAGATAAGCAGGCCCTTGAGGAGTTCAAGGATGTGAAGGAGAAAGTAGAGACTCTGCTGGAACAGTTTAAGTTCCGCGATGCCCAGTTCGAGGCTATGAATCTCGCCCGTATCGGCAACCGCTACATCACAGAGTGCGAGCCTTGGAAGGTTTGGAAAGAAGATCCTAAGCGTTGCGAGACCATCCTGAACATCTGCTTGCAGTTGACAGCTAACCTCGCTATCGCATTCGAGCCGTTCCTGCCGTTCAGCAGCAAGAAGCTCCGCGAGATGCTGAATATCGACAGCTTCGAGTGGGAGCAGTTGGGTAGCACCGACCTCCTGAAGGCTGGTCATCAACTGGGCGAGCCTGCCTTGCTCTTCGAGAAGATTGAGGACGAGGTGATTCAGAAGCAGCTCGACAAGCTGGAGGCTACCAAGAAGGCTAATGAGGCTGCAGCCTATAAGGCCGCTCCTATTAAGGATACTGTGTCATTCGAGGAGTTTGAGAAGCTCGATATCCGTGTAGGATTGGTAAAGGATTGCCAGAAGGTGAAGAAGAGCAAGAAACTGCTGCAGTTTACCATCGACGATGGTTCTGGTACCGATCGCACCATCTGCTCTGGTATTGCTGCCTTCTATGAGAACCCAGAGGAACTCATTGGCAAGCGCATCCTCTTCGTAGCCAATTTTGCCCCTCGCACGATGATGGGTATCGAGAGTCAGGGTATGATTCTCTCTGCCGTCGATGCTGACGAGAGCCTCAGCGTGGTTACTACCACTAAGGACGTAAAGCCCGGTAGCCAGGTTGGGTAACCCCAAGAGATCCCTCGACTCCGCTCGGGATGACAAAAGGGACAATAATGGGTGTGTCGATTGACACACCCATTTCTTATTTCTCTAATAGAAATCGGTCGATAAACCGCTCGACAATGGGAAACTGCACCTCAGGTAGTTGGCAATGCATGTGCCCACCAATGATGCTCCAGTCCATGCGGTCGCCAATGCCGAAACGCTCCCACACTTTGTTGGCAGCCTCAGCAGAAGGTTTCATCGCATCATCAGCCAACCAAGGGTAGTCGGGATTACCCAACAGCAACAAGGCACGCGGACAGACCATCGCGCACAACTCATGCTGATCGTAAGGCAACTGATAGACAGAATCGCCCTTGAAGTTCTCACGCTGGCTTTCCAGGAACCAGTGATAGTCAGTCTTATCGATATCCTCTACATTCTCTTTCGACTCATGCGACTTACGCCAGGCAGCAGCACCGCCACCACCAGGCTCCTGAGCTATCGTCAGAGCCACGCGCTCATCGAAGGCACCACAGTAAAGTGCCATCTTACCCGCATAGGAACAGCCTGTAACACCGATATGACGGGTATCGATCTTCGTCACCTCAGGCCCTAACTGCTGCAGACCATCAATCAGACGACTCAGTCCCCAAGCCCATTCGCTATAGGCACCATTCGCCACTAAGTTGGGATACAGGCGATCAAAGTTGTGCTCACCCCTGTCATGATGCGGACGCCACTGGGAATAGTCGTTCACCTGAGCCTCATGAAAAGTCATCAGGGCGATAGGTCGGTTCTCAAACAGTTGTTTGGGCAATGTAATCATGCTTGTGCCGATCATCAACGCATAAGGTGGTTGACCCGTCTTCGGATAGGTGATCACAGAGCGCAGCGTGAGTGTCTGACCGTTGACGGTGACATCCACCACGAGGGCAGAATCCCCCTCCATACGGGCCTTTACCTGACTGGGATCTACAACAGGCTTCTCACCAATGCCATAATGCTGGATCATGTGGGCGATGTCACTACGACGTTTCTGCCAATCGGCAAAGGAGGTTACACCCTCCAAAGCATCCGGCAACTCACGGATAACGCGCAACTGACTGGGTTCAGACATCACGGGCTTCTCAAGTTGGGCGCCCGTGTTCTCTACATCATACACACGTGGAATGTCACTTTGCCCCTGAGCCATCAAGGTCATCAGGGCGAGGATCGTTGATAATGTTAGTTTTTTCATATCGTAAATAGTGTTTCAGTTGGCAAAGATAAGAAGAAACTACGGAACCACAAAGAAAATCACCTTAAAATCTTTGCCTTTGTTTGCAAAATATTTGTATCTTTGCAGCAGATTTATGGAATCACTGAAGGAGAAAACGGCGAAGGGACTCTTCTGGGGCGGGATGAACAACGGCATACAGCAGTTGCTCGGACTGGTGTTCGGTATCATCCTGGGGCGTCTGCTCTCACCGTCGGACTATGGTCTGATCGCCATGATCACCATCTTCTCACTGATTGCCACAGCCCTGCAGAACAGCGGGTTCTCAACGGCACTCGTCAATGAGAAGGAACCGAAGGACAGCGACTATAACTCGGTGTTTTGGTTTAACATCTTGATGGGAGGTTCTATCTACCTGATTTTCTTCTTCTCGGCTCCCCTCATTGCCGACTATTATCACGAGCCACGACTGGTGGCGCTCTGTCGCTATGCGTTTATCGGACTGCTCTTCAGCTGTTCGGGTGTGGCGCAGGCGGCTTATCTCTATAAGAACCTGAAAGCTAAACAGCTGGCAAAAGCGAGTATCATAGCTACGATTACCTCAAGTTGTGTGGCAGCAATCATGGCGTGGCAGGGCTTCTCGTACTGGAGTCTCGCCACACAGACCAACCTATATATCCTGATCTCGACAGCATTGCGCTGGCATTACAGCGACTGGCGTCCTACTACCCAGATAGACTTCTCGTTTGTCCGTCGTGCCTTCCCCTTCAGCGTAAAGATCCTGATCAGTGATGTGCTCACCCATGTGAACAACAATGTGATGAACATCCTGTTAGGACGTTATTTCACAGCTTACGATACAGGCAACTACAACCAAGCCTACCAGTGGAACAACAAGTGCACCTCGCTGATTCAAGGAATGGTGAAACAGGTGGATCAGGCCGTGCTCGTAAGTGTGAGGGATGATCGTGAGAGACAGCTCGCCGTACTGAGGAAGATGGTGCGCTTTGCCGCGTTTATCTCCTTCCCGTTGCTGTTGGGATTCGGTCTGGTGGCAAAAGAGTTTATCGTACTCGCCATCGGTGAGAAATGGCTGGTGTCTGCCCATTATCTGCAGTGGCTCTGCATCTGTGGGGCTGTGGCGCCTATCAGTGTGCTGCTAGCCGACCTGGTTATCAGTCATGGGCGATCAGGCATCTTCATGGGGGCCACCTTTACCTTAGGACTGTTGGAGATCCTCGCCATGCTATTGCTCTACCCCTATGGCATCCACACGATGGTGATGGCTTACGTGGCTCTGAACCTTGTTTGGCTCTTCGTGTGGTTTGCCTTTGCCAGCAGGTTGACGAGCTACACCTTATTATTATTTATAAAGGACATCGTGCCTTTCGGTCTCGCCGCTGCAGGTGTGATACTGGTTACAGGCTATCTCACCACCTCAATCACCAATCTCTGGTTGCTGCTGCTCTGTAGGGTGGTGGTGGCAGCGATACTCTACCTGCTCGTGATGAAGGTGGCACGGGCGAAGATTCTCGACGAGACCCTCGACTTTGTAAGGAACAAATTTAAACGATAAGATATGAACTATGCTTTGATTATCGCCGGCGGCTCCGGCAACAGGATGGGGCAAGACATTCCCAAACAGTTCATCAATGTCTATGACAAGCCTGTGCTGATCTATACTTTGGAGAGCTTCCAGCGCCATCCGATGGTAGATGCCATCGATGTGGTGTGCCTCGACGGTTGGCACGATGTGCTGAGGGCCTATGCCAACCAGTTTAACATCACGAAGCTGCAGGATGTGGTGTCGGGTGGCAAGAGTGCCCAGGAGAGTATCCGCAACGGCGTGTTTCATCTGGAGACAAAGGCGAAGGCCGACGATATCATCATCATCCACGACGGCATCCGTCCGCTGGTTGATGATACCGTTCTGACTGATGTGATTCAGAAAGCCTGTCAATACGGTAACGGCGTAACCTCACTGCCCTACAACGAGCAGATCTTCATCGTAAACCCCGACGACGAGACCACCACCCGCCAATATATCCCACGCGAGACCTTACGCCGTGTATCAACGCCACAGGCTTATCAGTTCGGACGCCTTGACTCGGCCTATCACGAGGCTTTTGAAAAGGAGATTGGCATCTATGGTTCTGCCTACACCAACACGATGATGGTGGAACTGGGTGAGACACTGCACTTCGCAGCAGGATCGGATAAGAACATCAAACTGACCACGAAAGATGATCTGGAGATGTTTAAGGGTTATATGAAAATGGATAAGGACACATGGCTGAAATAAGAACACTCAACAAACTGCATCCTCTGTATCAGGAGGATCTGAAACGGATCTGCGAGACGAAGGATATGGCAAATCTGTACGGCAAGCGTTTCCTCATCACTGGGGCAACAGGGCTGATTGGGGTCTGTCTGATCGATACCTTGATGCGTGCCAATACAGAGGGTGCCGATATCACCATCTATGCCTTAGGGCGTAGTCGTGAGAAGGCAGCAAGTCGTCTGGGAGAATACTACGACAATGACCACTTCCACTTTGTGGAGCACGATGCCCGTGCGTCGCTTGCTAATCTGCCCGTTGTGGATTATATCGTCCCCTTGGCCTCAAACACCCACCCCCTCGCCTATTCACAGTTCCCGATAGAAACCATCGAGATTAATGTGAAGGGAGCCGAACATGCCTTAGAGAAAGCATTGATAGATGGAGCTACCATACTCTATCCCTCTACCGTAGAGGTCTATGGCAATGCAAGAGGTGAGGATATCTTTACGGAGGATTATACGGGACAGTTGAACCTACGCAATGCCCGTGCCTGCTATCCGGAGTCGAAGCGCCTCAGTGAAGCACTCTGTCAATCGTATATCACAGAAGAAGGCGTGAAGGTGAAACTGGTCAGACTGAGTCGTGTGTTTGGTCCGACAATGCTGATGAGCGATAGCAAGGCTTCCTCACAGTTCATCGTCAAGGCCCTGAAGGGCGAAGATATCGTGCTGAAAAGCAAAGGTGAGCAGCTGTTCTCCTATACCTACGTGGCAGATGCCGTGAGTGCTATGCTGCATGTGCTGATTCATGGTGAGGACGGGGTGCCTTATAACATCGCCAATCAGGCTTGTGATGTCCGTTTGAAGGACTTTGCCCGCCTCTGTGCCGAATGGGCGAAGAAAGATGTGGTGTTCGACTTACCTTCAGAGACGGAACAAAAAGGTTTCTCGATTGCCATGCGTGCCATCCTCGATAACCAGCGGCTCCTCGCCATCGGTTGGCAACCCGGCTATGATATGAAAACAGCCATCAGCAGGACATTAGACATACTGAAATGAAGAATACCTATTTAGAACAATACAAGGCCCAGCAATTACGCGCCTGTCAGCTGAAGCAGCTCTCAATCCTCGAAGAGATCGACCGCATCTGCCAGAAGCACCAGATAGGCTACTGGCTCGATGGCGGTACCCTTTTAGGAGCTATCAGGCACGGGGGCTTCATCCCCTGGGACGATGATATAGACATCGCCATGCGCCAGGAAGACCTGGACCGTTTTATCACCATTGCCCCCAGTGAACTGCGGGAGGGGCTGTTCTTGCAGACACCTCAGAACGAGCCGCAGTCGAAAGAGCCCATCGTGAAGGTGCGTGACCTGAATTCCTTCTATGTGGAGGGAGCCGACAACTTCGCCGCCGACTATCAGAAGGGGCTCTATGTGGATATCTTCCCCATGATCAACTATCCCACCCTGCCTAAGAAACTGGTGAAGCGTGTCACCTTAGGAATCTCACGCAGTTACTCCATCTTGCACAAGGCCCACTATTATTCCCTGCGTGCCTTTGCGGAGTTCTTCTGGTTTGGTGCGAAGTATCTGCTGAACAAAGTTTTTTGGACACTGCTCTGTGCCATCCGTCCCAAGAATGTCTATCTCTCGAATATCCTGATTAACAACGGCTATGGTATCATGCACCGTCAGGATTCGGTATTCCCATTGGGAACCATCACCTTCGAGGGCAAGACCTTTAGCGCGCCTTGCAATCCCGATGCCTATCTGAGTGACCTCTATCGTAACTATATGGAGATTCCGCCTAAGGAGAAACAGAAGATACATTCTGTCTTTATCATGCCCGAACTCGTATGAAGCATCCCGCCAACACCGATATCGCTGTATTGCTGCTATTCTTCACCCGCAGCGACACCTTCGCCCAGGTGTTTGAGGCTGTGCGCCAGGCACGTCCCTCGAAGCTGTTCCTCTATCAGGATGGTCCTCGTGGCGAAAAGGATATGGCAGGTATCATGGCCTGCAGGGAGATTGTCAGTGATGAGCATATCGACTGGGAGTGCGAGGTACACCGCCAGTATCTGGATCATAATGAGGGGTGCGACCCGTCGGGATTCCGTTCCCATCAGTGGGCGTTTTCATTGGCCGACAAGGTGATGGTACTTGAAGACGATGTGGTGCCTGCCCAGTCGTTCTTCCCTTTCTGCAAAGAGACGCTCGACCGTTATGAGCACGATGAGCGTATCTCGATGATAGCTGGATTTAATATAGACGATGTGACGCCCGATTGTCAAGACAGTTATTTTTTCACCACCGCCTTCAGCATCTGGGGATGGGCATCATGGCGACGGGTAGCCGAGCGTTGGGATCCTACCTATAGCTTCATGCGTCAACCGGAAAAGCTTCATAAATTGGAGACAGTTGCCAAAGAACGTAATCTGCGCAGTGATATGCTACAGATGTTCCACGACCACAGCCAGAGTGGTAAGGAATACTTTGAGACCATTTACTGGGCCGATATGCTCCTGCATGACGCGATGGCGATTATGCCTCAGCAGAACCAGATCAGCAATATCGGACTGATGGCTGACTCGACCCATTTCTCTGCAGACTTGAAGACCACACCCCACCGTCTGCGCCGCATCTTCACCATGCAGCGACATGAACTCACCTTCCCCCTCCGCCATCCTGAGCAGATAACAGAACATCAGGCTTATCTGGAACGGCTTTACAAGGCCAATGCCTGGAACCATCCTTGGATTAAGATTCAGAATTCCATCGAAGAACTGCTGTTGAACCTACGTTACGGTAACTTCTCACATATCCGGAAATCACTCTCCCGCCGTATCCGCAAATGGCTCGGCAAAGAAAAACACGTCTAAAGCACCGTTCGAATAGGCGTCAACAAGAAGTTCGTCAGAAGATAGCCGTTATAGACCAACAGATAGATGGTCAGGAAGACTACAGCCAGTCGCAGCCATTGCCAGTGAACGCTCTTGAAGAGATAAGCGGTGGCAATGGGTAACACAAACATAAAATGGGGTGACATGATGAAAATCTCATTCAGCCCGAAACCCAATATCAGGTGGATGAACATATCGACACCGAAACATGACAGACATAGCCAAAGGAAACGACGCTGACGACCAAACCAAATGCCCGCCAGAGCTAAAAATAGGATAATGGCCTCAACGATATAGTTGAACATCTTATCATATTTGACAAATACAGGACGTCCCACCAGTGTATCCTCCAAGAAGTGCTGACGGTGGAACTGGAGAGACTCACCAAAAAGATTCTCATAGACCGACTGCCAACGAGAGGTAGAGATATCCGTCCATTTCAGGAACCCATGATCCTCCATCGGTTGCCCTGATTTCTCCTTCTGAAGCTTCAGTCTCAACTCCCGACGAGCCTGTTTGGTCTCGAACGTCTTCCTTTCTTCAGGCGACATAGCAGCCACCTTTTCTTTCAAAGCCTCCTCCTGGCGGACCTTCATCTCTGCACGTGATTTCTCCTTGGGTAGAACATACGTACGATACTCCCACATGGCCGTACCCCACAACAAAGCTGCAGGCAATACCACCGCCAACAGCAGATACTTAGGACGGAAGAAATCTTTCAAATTGACAAAGAATCCTGAGAGGAATACCTTGATACCATTGGAAAGTGTAACGCCTGCCGTGATATAGAAGAAGATGGCAGACTGCCACCAACGAAACTCCCTCCCTTTCTGAATGCAGACACCAGAAATGTAGAGTGTGACGAGCAACAGGAACATCGATATCGTGAAATGGTCAGGTACAATCACCGATAACAGGATATAGGCGAAAGAGAAATAAAAAACCGTGAGCAACGTAGCATCCCAGCGATCCAAGGCGATGACCTCACGATGGATGCGATACAGGAAGATATAAGAATAGAACGAACAGACTATTAACGGCAATGCCACCAGATACTGAACGCAGTTCACGCCCAAAAGCCACGTTAAACCCTCATTCAATATGTATAATGGCCACATCATAAAGGCCAATAGCGGATGACGATAGACCTGATAGATGACATCCCAGTCAGTCACTGTCAGATAAGTCAGGGGATCGTAGCCTGAGAGATGAAGTTCGTGCTCAAACACTTTCCAGTATGGTCCGAATCCCTCTTGCAAGAACAGATCATGCATGCGGTAAATGAACAAAGCATTGAGCAGCACGATGACCACTAAGGCCACCAGGCTCTGGATACGCTCCTCGGGTTTGATCTTGAATAACTTAAATGCTTTCATGGTTTATAAGAATCACGTAAATGATGACAGGGGCACCAATGAGTGGGGTCACAGCATTAAGAGGAATCACCCCGCCCTCACCAGGCAGGAAACAAAGCAGGTTACAGACAAGTGCCACCAAAGCACCACAGAGCATCGTGGCAGGCAACAGTTGGCGGTGATTGTCGGTAGTGAGCAACAGGCGTGCCATATGGGGGACCGCTAATCCGATGAATGCTACAGGTCCACAGAAGGCTGTGGGAGCCAGTTTCTGACAGCGATAATGTTGACACCCAGATTCTCAGCATAACGGTCACCCAATAACATGGCGTTCAGCGGTTTGATGAGCAACAAGGCACCTAACAGTCCGCAAAGGGATACCCCAACAAAAACCGGCATATTTGCCATCGACACGCCACCAAAGGAGCCTAAGCCCCACACCATATACGATTTCACCCCTTCGTCGGTAGCAAAGAAATTGAGCAATGAGATGGCAGAATTGGAGATGTAGCCAATCATGATACCAATAATCAGCAGCATGACATGACTACGTACCAATGTGGAGAAGAAAAAGATGACCGCCATCACTGCCATCGCTCCAATGAAAGCTGCTATCAGCACAGCCGCAAAACCACTGAACTGAAGGGAGCCCACAGAGAGTCCGCCACCCAGGAAAAGCATCACCAATGCCACACCCAAGCCCGCACCACTGTTGATACCAAAAATACTCGGACCAGCCAACGGATTACGGAAAACCGTCTGTAGCATCAGACCGCTAACGGCCAACGATGCCCCACAGAACATGGCCGTAATAGCCTGAGGCAGTCGTGATTCCAATATAATAAAACGCCAGGAGGCTTTCTCATTGGTATCACCCAAGAGGATACGCATGACATCTTCTGCAGGAATCGAGACAGATCCCAGCAACAGGTTCAAGGCGAAAAGTATCACAATAACCAGACACAATCCGATGCAATAAAATACACCTCTATTCATTATTATCACGCTTTGGGGTGCAAATTTACAACTTTTTCACGAACTTTTGGTCTGAAATCACAAAATTATCGTACCTTTGTACCCGTACTAACCATTTAACAGAAAAAATGAAAAGACTATTCAAGACTGTACTGGCAGGTTTGCTCTTTCTGGGAGCCACACCATGTTCAGCCACAAAGGTCCTCGGACTAAAAGTGATTGACAACCATTATTTAATGGTTCATTTCCGTGACGGTGAGGTTCATTATCGTGATGACGGTACTGGTCCCAGCGCCTATCTCGGCCATTCGTTCTCAGAAGGTGATGACACTCTTCTGGTGTTTGGTGAACGGCTGAAGGCAGAAGCCCAGCAAGCAGCTCTCTGGCAGATCAGCTCTCCTGACGACAAGAGCTTTGCAAGTACACAGCCCCTAAACGTGTGGCGCAAGTCGAAACCGATGAACACCGACCACACCCTCACAAGTGAACTCGACCACTGGCTCTTCCTGCAGTTGCCACAACCTATGAAACAGGGTTGTACCTATGAGGTCAGCATTCCAAAAGGCATCGGTGCAGATCAGGAGAAAGTATGCGTGACCTTCGATGTATGGAACACGCAGTCGGAAGCCGTCCATGTAAATATCATCGGCTACTCACCTACTGAGACCGTTCATGCTGCTGATCTCTATCTGTGGTTGGGCGACGGTGGTCAACGTGACTACAGCAGTTGGGTAGGTCGTAAGGTCTATTTATATAATGTAAAGACCAAGAAAAAGCAAAACGCAGGTATCGTGAAATTCTGGAAATCGGCTACCGATGCATCCCAGGAGGCTGGTAAGAAAGCCCTCATTGGTACAGACGTTTGGAATATCGACTTCAAGGGCACCACACCTGGTCGTTATCGCCTCGTGGTAGAGGATGTAGGCTGTAGTATGGACTTCGACATCGATTCCGATGTCTATTTCCAACCCTATCGCTATTCTGTTCGCGGTTACTACTATATGCGTCTTGGCGAACCGAAGAATCCAGAGCATGTATGGCCTATTCCCCGTCAGCCACAATTCATTCCAGAGACCGATCCTAAGGGACTGACCGTTTACAAGACCGACTTCACCCCTTGGGATAAAGAATGGCGCGACCTGCATACCGACGTGTGGGATGAGCCCCACTTCAAGCCCGTCTTTGCTTCTATCTTCTGGCAGCATCGTCTGCCTGGCAACCCCGTGAATACAGAAGTGAAGGGCGGTCACTCTGATGCCTTCGACTGGGATCGCCACTTGGCTCATGTCAGCAACATCTACGACATGCTGTTGCCTTATATCCTCTCAGGAGGTCGACTCTCTGAAGATAATCTCGGCATCCGTGAGAGTGGTAATGGTATCCCCGACATCATCGACGAGGCCCGTAACGAGGTCGATTTCTTCCTTTCTATCCGTGATGGCGAAGCCTACTCACAAGGTGTCACCAACCCAAGTGCCGACTGGAGTGTGATGTTCCAGGCTGGCTGTACTACAATGGCTGCTTGGGCCAATGCAGCCAACTGTGCCATTACCGGCGAGGCATTCCGTCTGCAGGGTAATGACTCATTGTGTCAGTATTATACCGACGAGGCCATCAAGGCTTTCCGCTTTGCCAGCAAGCAGGAGAACCAACAACTTGACGAACGACAGGACATCGGCAGTATGCAGTTGCGAGGGCGTGACTTCCGTCAGATGGCAGCAGCCTACCTCTACAACCTAACGGGTGACGAACAGTGGGAGAAGATCTTCGCTGAGGAGACATTCGAACTCTCCATTGCAAACACCTGGATAGCGGCTGCCTACCTCACTTGTCCACAGCCACGCCATTTTGCAGAGCGTTACGAACAGATAAAGGCCAGTGCCGAGAAACTGTCAGAGAGCTACAACATCGCTAATATGGCACAGCGCCCCTCTCGCCGCAGCGCCAACGATCGTCGTTGGCAGGTTTCTCAGAATCTGCAGCTTGTGATGCTTGCCCATTACATCGCAAAAGACAAAGCCCGCAAGAAGGAGTTGGAGCACGTGATGTACACCGAGGCTAGTTGGGCCTTGGGACGTAATCCTGCAAACGTCGTAGAGATGACAGGTCTTGGCGAACGCCACATCACCGACTGCTATACAACAGGCCGTAACGACGGTGCACCTGAGAGTCATCCGGGACAGACACCTTTCAACGGTACCGAGACTTGGTCGCCTGGTCATAACGGTGGTGATGCCCGTGTCATCCTGAAATATTGCTATCCTGATTGGAACGAAGGTGGATGGCCTCGTCAGGAGTCATTCTTTAATCAGCGCTACTTCTGGGTTAACGGTGAATTCACCCCCCGTGAGACCATGCGTGGCAAGATGGCACTCTTGGGCTACCTTTATGCTATCAGATAATCTGTTCATTTTGTCCTTTAGTATGTTTGTTTTGTCGCAAAACAAACATACTAGACACAAAATGCGAATTATCAGACGTCGGTTATTGCGCAAAAATATCTAATTTTGCAGCCGAAAAGATTAAAGATAACGTATGGGTGATACCAAAATGCTTTTGAATAACGACGGAGGGATGCCTATTCCTGGCGTTGGTTTATTACAAACTACGGAAGATGACGTGCTCTTTTTAGATAATATCCGAGAGATAGCAAACCTCTCGAAGATGAGGAAAGAGTATAATACCATTATCCATTGTCGTAACGGACGAATCCTTGTGGAAGTGGGTGGCAACCAGCAAATCAAAGTGAGACCCGGACAACTGTTACTGATACCAGCAGGCAAGGTGGTACAGCCAATCATGGTAAGTACCGATGTGGATGCTGGTGTGTTGCTCGTTTCAGACAAGACTTTGAAAACAGTGCTTGCCGGTCAAATCAACATCTGGAATAAAGCCATGTACATGAAAGAGATCTATGTGGTAGAAGAAGCTGGTTGGGTAGAGGGCATCGAGGTTTATGCCCGCAGCATCTTCAAAGCTGCAACGCCTCCCATACTCTACCGTGAGATGATTACCTCTTTCCTTCGTACGATGTTGCTGATGATCTGCGAGGGGCTGATCCAACATAAGGAAATGGCAACACCCGATGACATTTCTACCACCCACGATAAAGATCTTTTCAATAAGTTTCTGCAAATGTTAGCTCAGCAGGAGCAGAAGCGCCAGCAAGTATCATATTACGCTGACAAGCTGAATATCTCACCAAAATACCTTTCTACTGTTTGCAAGAAAGTGAGCGGTAAAAACCCGATGCGCTGGATTACAGAATATGTAATGCAGGACTGTTACGCCCTTTTGAAGAGTACAGATCTGAGCATCAAAGAGATTTCAAACCGTCTGGGATTCCCCAACTCCTCATTCTTCGGACAATATTTCCGTGAACAAGCAGGGATGACCCCAATGGAATATCGTACTGAACACAAAATGGTTGTATGATGGATGAGATTATAGTCAAGAAGGTAAACAGTCAACAGGAGATGGACGATTTCCTCTGTGTAGTGAAGAAAATCTATGCAGACTGTCCACAATACGTGCCCGAATTTGAGAGTGACGTACGCGGACTGTTCGACATCAAGACCAATCCGGGATTGGATTTTTCCGACATCCAACCATTTGTTGCATACAAGAACGGAACAGCAGTAGGTCGTATCGTTGGTATTGTGAACCGTAAGGCCAATGCAAAATGGAAGACCAAGAACGTGCGTTTCTCGATGATTGAGTTCATTGATGACATGAACGTTTCGCGCGCTTTGCTTGAGACAGTCGAAGCTTGGGGAAAAGGTTATGGTATGACACATATCCACGGACCGCTGGGTGTGACCGATTTCGACAAAGAAGGTATGCTTGTGGAGGATTTCAATCTGACGGGCTCGATGACGGCCATCTACAATCTGCCTTACTACCCACGCCATATGGAAGCATTGGGATTCACGAAAGAAGTAGATTGGCTACAAGTGCGCATCAATATCCCTGAAGAGATACCTGCTCGTTATGTCAGGGTTGCCCAATATGCCAGAGACAGTATTGGGCTGCGCGTTATCAAAGCCACTAAGAAACAGATCAAAGGTGCATATGGTCAGCAGGCCTTCAAACTGTTCAACCAAGCCTACGAGAATATCTTCGGATTCTCTGAGCTCTCGCCTAAACAGGTGGACAACTTCCTCAAGAAATATCTCAGCCTGATTGATACTCGGCTGATTCCCATCATTGTGAATGACAAGGACGAAATAGTCGGTGCCGCTGTCACTATGACAAGTCTGGTAAAAGCCTTGCAGAAATCACGCGGTCGTCTGTTGCCTTTCGGCTGGTTCTACTTACTACGCGCCCTGACTTGGAAACCTGAGGAAAATGCAGAGATGCTGTTGATTGCCATCCGGCCCGACTATCAAGGACTGGGTGTGAACGCTATGTTTTTCGATGACTTGATACCTATCTATAATCATAAGGGTGTTAAATGGGCCGAAACAGGACCACAGCTGGAAGACAATGTACGTGAGCTGACACAGTGGAAACCTCTGAAACCGACCTACGTCAAGCGTCGTCGCTGTTTTATAAAAGAAATAGATAATAACAATTAATTGAGAATAAAATGGAAAGAAGAGTTGTAATCACAGGACTGGGCATCTGGTCGTGCCTCGGCACGAACCTCGACGAAGTTCGCCAGTCGCTGTATTCAGGAAAAAGTGGTATTATCTTTAGTCAGGCCCGCAAGGATGCAGGCTTCCGTTCTGCCCTATGCGCTGATGTGCCTAAGGCTGACCTGAAAAAGTATTTGAGCCGTGACCTGCGTAAACTGATGCCTGAGGAGGCACAGTATGGCTATCTGGCCACCATCCAGGCAATGGAGCACGCCAAACTTGATCAGGACTTCCTCGACCAGAATGAGGTTGGAGTGATCTATGGTAACGACTCTGTAGCCGAGGCCACCATGCAGGCACTCGACAAGTTCCGTCAGGCTGGCTCAACAGCTGCCTGTGGTAGCGGTGCTATCTTCCAATCGATGAACTCGACAGTGACTATGAATCTTGCTACCCTGCTTCACTTGAGAGGTATTAACCTGACAGCCTCTGCTGCTTGTGCCTCTGGATCTCACTCTGTTGGTCTGGGTTATCTGCTCATCAAAGACGGTCTGCAGGACTGCATCATCTGTGGCGGTGCTCAGGAAGCAAATATGTTCAGCGTCGCATCATTCGATGGTTTAATGGCATTCTCTACCCGTGAGGATGAGCCTACGAAGGCCAGCCGCCCATTCGACAGAGACCGTGATGGTCTGATTCCTGGTGGTGGTGCTGCTACTCTTGTACTTGAAAGCTATGAGCATGCCGTTAAGCGCGGTGCACCTATCCTGGCAGAGATCGTTGGCTGGGGTTTCTCTGGCAACGGCGACCATATCTCTACACCTAACGTAGCTGGTCCGACACGCTCTTTGGAGCTTTGTCTGAAGAATGGTGGTATCAATCCTCGCGACATCGGCTATATCAATGCCCACGCCACCTCTACACACGCTGGTGACGGACGTGAGGCACTCGCCATTGCCAATATCTTCGGCGACTATCGTGTGCCCGTAACCTCAACTAAGAGCCAGACAGGTCATGAGATGTGGATGGCAGGTGCTTCGGAGCTGATCTATTCTCTGTTGATGATGAAGAACGACTTTATAGCCGGCTCCCTCAACTTCGAGAATCCTGATGACGACACCGCATGTATCAATGTGATTCCTGAGACACGCGAGGCTCATTTCGACATGTTCCTCAGCAACTCCTTCGGCTTTGGAGGTACCAATTCATCACTGATTATCAAAAACTTATAATAAACAACTTTTTAATTAAAATTATGACACGTAATGAAATCATTGAGCAGGTAAACGACCTGCTGGAAGAAGAGTTCGAAATCGAGAAGAGTGAGTTCGCTCCTGAGGCCTCTATGAAAGAAGTGCTCCAGCTCGATAGTATCAACCTGGTGGATCTCGTAGCCCTGGTACAGTACACCTACAAGATCACAATCCCTGCAGAGGATCTGCCGAAGATGAAGACCTTCAACGACCTCTACGATTACATTGAGCAGCATCTCGAGAAATAATGACCCAGCTATTCATCAGACTCTCTGAGTATTTCCGCAGTCATCGGGCCATCTGCTGGCTCTCGATGATTGCATTGTTTGCCTTCTTTGGCTATTTTGCCATACAGATTCATCTGGAGGAAGACATCAATAAACTGATGCCGTCGTCGAAAAACGAAGACGGCACCACTAAACTGGCTTTTGCCAATCTGAAGATCAAGGATAAGACCTTCTTGTTATTCGAAGGAAAAGACCCGGAGCGTCTGATGGAGACCTGCGACAGTTTCATCGATACGCTGTTACTACGCGATTCCGTCAGTCAGACCATCGGCGACGTATTCTATCGTCTGCCCGATGACCTGATGATGGACGGTGTGGACTACATGAGCGAGCATTTCCCCGCTTATATCGACACTTCAGCCTATGCCAGGTTCGATACGCTGCTGACCCGTGAGCACATGCTCCGACAGATGCAGCAGAACCGCGAAGACCTGACGGGTGAATTCGGGGAGATGTTTCCTGAACTAATCCAGATGGATCCCATTGGTATGAGAACAGTATTGGCAGAACAGCTGATGCCTCTGCTGGATGCTGGTAGCGGTTCTTACAAGACCATTGAGGGACATTTCTTTGTACCCGACTCTACCGTCTGTATTGCCTTTATCACACCTCGTTTCTCATCAACAAACACCGGGCAGGGTTCTACCCTCTTCCAGATGCTGAACACACAGATGGAACAATATGCCCAAAGCCATCCCGACGTGCGTATCAGCTATCATGGTACGCCTGCCAGTGGCTATTATAACTCGACACAGATCAAACACGACCTGACAACCACCATCACTGGTGCATTAATCCTCGTGTTGGTGTTCCTCTTCATCTGTTTCCGTAATTGGAACACCATTCCCTTGCTATTGTTGCCTATTGCCTTTGGCACACTCTTCGGTCTGGCCATGATGTACTGGCTGAAGGGGCAGTTCTCACTGCTGGCACTGGGCATTGGAGGTGTCGTTCTCGGTGTAGCACTGAGCTATGTGCTCCATGTGTTGACCCATTTCAAATATGTGGGTGACACCACCCAACTGCTGCGCGACCAGGTGAAGCCCGTCTGGCTGGGTTGTCTGACAACCATCGGTTCCTTTGCCGGACTGATCTTCATCCAGACAGACCTCCTGCAAGACTTCGGTCTCTTTGCAGCCTTTGCCATCCTTGGCACAACCTTGTTCAGTCTGACTTATCTGCCTCAGTTACTGAACTCAAAGAACAATAAGGTAAATCAGAAAGCCTTTGCACTGATTGACCGCATCAACTCCTACCCCGTAGATTGCAAGCGAGGTTTGATTGCCGTTATCGTCGTGGTGATGGCTATCTGCATTGGTGCCTATTTCTATGGTGGCACCCGTTTTGATGCCGATATGCATAACCTTGGTTATTTGGAAGAGATGACCGAATATTCAGAAAACCTGCTGCGCGACAAGACCTATACGGGCGATAAACAGAAATACTTTGCCAGTGAAGGAAAGACGATGGAGGAAGCCATTGAGAATTTTGGCATCCTTGACCGTAAGCTCGACTCACTGCAACAGCTTGGGCTCGTAAAGAGCTACACACATACCAGTCAGATTTTCGTACCCATGAAAGAACAACAGGTACGTATCAATGCCTGGAAACAATACTGGAATGATGAGCGACTTGCCAAAGTGCATCGTCTCATTGCAGAGACAGCCCCACAGGCAGGTCTTAATGCCGATGCCTTCAAGGATTTCTTCGAAGCCGCTAAAGCAGACTATGAGCCTGACTCGCTTTATGGAGCCGGCCTCATCCCTGAAGGTTATCAGTCCACATTAATGGAACAGAGCTACAACGGCGACTATCTGTGCTTCACCTCCGTACGCTGCGCTAATGACTCCGTGCGTAGCAGTGAAAGCGACTATATCCGCATCTGTGACGCTGTAGCACAGGATCCGCATCTCTTGGTACTCGATACATATTATTATACGACAGATACTCTGATTCAGATGAGTGAAGACTTCAGTGTGCTACAGTGGATCTCGATGCTGTTTGTTTTCTTAGTACTGCTCATCAGTTTCCATTTCAACATTAAGAACACCGTACTTGGATTCATGCCCATCCTGCTCAGTTGGATGATAGTTTTGGGAGCGATGGTGTTGTTTGACATGCGCTTTAATCTGATCAACATCATCATCTCCACCTTTATCTTCGGTATTGGTGTAGATTACAGTATCTTTGTCATGAACGGACTGACTGACCAAAATAGTCAGAAGCTCGCTTATCATAAGACGGCTATCTTCTTCAGTGCCGTCACCCTCATTGTCACCGTTAGCAGTATGGTTCTTGCCGTGCATCCTGCCATCAAGTCGGTGGGATTCTCCACACTCGTGGGACTGCTTTCTGCCGTGATTCTCTCATACGTCTTACAACCTGCCGTCTATCGATGGCTCAACCGAAATAAAAAGGAATGAGATACGACGTGGTTATCATAGGAAGCGGTTTCGGCGGACTCGTCTGCGCCCACTTGCTGGCAAAAGCTGGCAAACGGGTTCTGGTACTCGAGCGTCAGCTACAGCCTGGCGGTTGCATCCAGAGCTACCAGCGCAAGGGACAAGCCTTCGACACAGGCCTGCACTACGTGGGCGGTCTGGGAGAGGGTCAGAAACTGAACCGAATATTCTCCCATCTGGGACTGATGCGACTGCCTTGGCATCGCCTCGATCCAAAAGGCTTCGACTTGGTGACCATCGGCGAAGAGACCTTTGCCTTTGCTGAAGGATATGACCAGTTTGTTGACAAGCTGGCCACACGCTTCCCGAAAGAGAGAGAGGCTCTTCAGCAATATGTACAGACTTTGCAACAGACAGAAGCTGTAGCCTTCGGCTCCAACGATGCCTATCAATTGTTTGGTACTTGTGCCTACGATTATCTGACACGTACTTTCAACGATCCGTTGCTTATCAATGTGCTCTCGGGGTCTGCCTTGAAAATGGAGTTACGTCAGACATCACTGCCACTCTTCACCTTTGCCCACGGTAACAGTAGCTTTATCCAGAGCAGCTGGCGACTGCAGGGCAACGGCAACCTCATTGTGAAATCCCTGATTGATGATATCCACAGTTTTGGCGGAGAGGTTATCTGCCAGGCAGAGGTTGACGAACTCATTGAGAAAGACGGTCGCATCATTGCTGCCCACAGCACTAATGGTGAAACCTATGAAGGCGATATCTTTATCAGCGATATCTATCCATCGCTCACTTTCTCGCTGGTGAAGGATTCGGCAGTATTACGCAATCTCTTCCGCCGTCGCATGAGCAATATGGAGAACACCTTTGGTATCTTCACCGCCTCACTGATGCTGAAACCCGATACACTTCCATATTTCAATCATAATAAGTTTGTGTATCGCCAGCCCAACGTGTGGACGTTCTATGAAGAGCCTGGTAGTGTGGGTGGTCTGATGATAAGCTGTCGTGTGCCGGAAGAAGGAACATACGCCACCCAGATCGACTTACTCACTCCGATGCCTTGGCGTGTCTGTGAGCCTTGGGCCGAAACCCAGATTGGTCGTCGTGGTGCCGACTACCTCGCTTTGAAGGCACGTTATGCCGACGAGTGCATCACACTGGCAGAGACAGTGATCCCTGGTCTGCGTGAGATGATCAGTCAGACATACACCAGTACACCTCTCACCTATCGTGACTATACACTGACGCCGAACGGTTCAGCTTATGGCGTGAGAAGAGACTGCCGCAACCTGGTTATTACCATGCTCTCGCCCCGTACCCCCATTCCCAACCTGATGCTGACAGGTCAGAACCTGATGCTACACGGATTGGAAGGTGTGAGTATGACAGCCCTTTTAACTTGTCAAGAGATTTTAGGAACAGAATACATTAAAAAGATTGTAACAGAATAATGATTAAGAAAGGAAATAAGAGTATGAAACGATTATTATTGATACTGACACTGCTGTGCCAATTGACCTTTTGCGTAGCCCAACAGGCAGATTTTCAGAAAGCTGTGGCCCGTTATAAGAATGCCAGCAATGTGACAGCGACAGTCACTAAGACCACTCATAAACAGGCTGTTGCCAAAGATATAACCAGTAAGGGTAATCTTACGATGAAACGCCCTGCCACCGTAAGTATCGTAATGGACAGCGGCAAAGACCAGCTATTGATGGAGGGAAGTACCTTCACGATGGTTGTGAAAGGCAAGAAACACGTGACGAGCAGTGAGAAGAATGTACAGTTCGCCTCTTTCCAGACCGTTTTTGAGAGCATTCTCTCTGGAGGACAGAAAGACATCTCTAAGTTAGGCGACCTGACTGTCAATAAACAGGGTGGTAACCTCGTACTAACTATCACTCCGAAGGCCGACAGTAAAAAGGCTGCACGCAGAATGCTTTTCTCTTCATTTGTCATGACTATCGATACCAAAACGTCAGAGTTGAAATCACTCCGCATGAACGAGCGTGCAGGTTATACAGAATATACATTCACAGGATTCCAGTTTAAATGATCAGACACCAGCATATATATAGTCTCATTGTCCTATTGCTGTTCTGTCTGCCTTTGAGCGCTCAGCAGATTAAGGGAACGATCACCGATGGAGAAACCGGTGAAACGATTCCTTATGCCAGCGTTATCTACAAAGGGCATCATGTGGCTGTCATCTCTGATATCGATGGTAATTATACCATCGGACGACATGAGGGATGGGCTATCTCTTTCAGTGCTGTGGGCTATAAGACGCAGGTTATCAATGTCAACAGCAAGACCCCCAGCAAGCAGGATATCGTCCTGCAACCCGACAGACAACAGTTGGCTGAGGTTACCATCAATGCCAAGAAAGGAAAATATAGTCGTAAAAACAATCCTGCTGTGGAATTGATGAAGAAGGTTATTGCTGCCAAGAAGCAGACAGACCTGGCTAACCATGACTATTATAAGTTCGACAAATATGAGAAGCTGACACTGGCTGCCAACGATCTGACCCCAAGTCGTCTGGAGAAGAAACCTTATTCCAGTACGCCGTGGTTGTTAGACCAGGTGGAGTTGTGCCATTATAATAACAAGATGATCCTGCCTATCAGTGTTGATGAGACCGTATCAGAGACGATCTATCGTAAGGATCCGCAGACTAAAAAAGTCATTATCAAAGGTCAGCAATCATCGGGTATCAATGATTTGTTCCAGACGGGTGACGTCCTAAACATTATCATGAAAGATGTGTTTACCGATGTCGATCTCTATGAAGACCAGATCCGTCTGTTGCAATTCCCATTCACATCACCTATCGGCAAGGATGCCATCAGCTTCTATCGTTTCTATATTGAGGATACACTGAAGATTGATCGCGACTCGTGCATCCATCTCCATTTCCTGCCTAACAACCAGATGGATTTTGGTTTCCGTGGCGACATTTATATCCTCAAAGACTCTACCTATCATGTGCGTCGTTGCGAACTGACATTGCCTAAACAGACATCTGTCAACTTTGTGGAGAATCTGCGTATTGAACAGGAGTTTGAACAACTTGACAACGGTGAATGGGTGCTTACACGCGACGATATGATTACGGAGCTGATATTCGCCAAGTTCTTAGGAAAGGCAATCGCCATCCGTACAACTCGCCTATCGGCTTACTCGTTTGACGAACTCCCTAAAAAACTCTTCAAGGGTAAACGCACGGAGATTCGTGAGCCGGATGCTGGTATGCGAGGTAAGTCGTTCTGGAACCAATACCGCCAGGTGGAGTTGACAAAGAGTGAGGACTCCATGGGTAGTTTCATTAAGAACATCCAGAACATCAAGGGCTTCAAGTATATCATGATTGGCCTGAATGCCCTGATTGAGAACTCCATTGAGATTGGAGGCAATCCCAACAAACTCGATATCACGCCTGTCAACACCCTACTCTCTCATAACAAGTTTGATGGCTGGCGCAGTAAATTTTGCTTGCAGACTACAGCCAACCTCAACAAACGTTGGTTTGGAACAGGCTATTATGGTCGAGGCTGGGGAAGCAAATACAATTACTATGGTGCATCGCTGACCTATTCGTTTATCGATAAACAATATATGCCGTGGGAGTATCCAAAGCGTACGCTGAAGTTGGAAAGTTCCTACGATGTGGAAACACCGAGCGACCGCTATCTTCCGACCGATAAGGATAACTTCCTTGTGGCTTTCAAGTGGACGGGTATTGATAAGATGGTGCTCTCAAACCGTCAACGCCTTGGTTTTGAGTACGAGATGTATGGTGGTTTGAAGACCACATTGAGGGTCAAGACGGAGGAGTTGGAAGCCTGTGGTGCCATGTCGTTCCGTAAGCTCAATGAGCCGATGGCAGATTACGATGACGAGATGGTGGCTCACCATGAATTCATGCGTACCACAGAACTTTTCGCCGAGTTGCGCTTTGCACCCGATGAGACCTATATCAACAGCAAGCAGCGTCGTGTAGCCATTAACCATGATGCACCTGTGCTGAGTCTAAGTCACACCTTCGGCTTTAAGGGTATTTTGGGTGGTCAGTATTCCTACAATATTACCGAGGCGAAAATCTACAAGCGTTTCTGGCTGAACAGCTGGGGTAAGATTGACCTGTTCCTCAAGGCTGGTGCCCAATGGAACCAGGTGCCATATATGCTGCTCATCCAGCCGCCTGCCAACCAGTCGTTCATCATTGAGGAAGAGATGTTCAACCTCATCAACAACATGGAGTTCCTGAACGACCGCTATGCGTCGATGATGCTCTCTTGGGACTTGAACGGAAAGTTCTTCAACCGTGTTCCGCTTATCAAGAAACTGAAATGGCGCGAATACTTCGCCGTGAATATGCTTTGGGGTGATCTGACGGACAAGAACAACCCCTTCCTACCCCAGAACGAAGGTAGTAGTAAACTGATGTACTTCCCAAAGGGTTGTCATGTGATGGATCCCAAACGACCCTACGTCGAACTGGTTGTAGGAATCCACAATATCTTCAAACTGATACATATCGAATATGTACGCCGTATGAGTTATCTCGACCTCCCCACGAGTGAGAAATGGGGTATCAGATATATCTTCAGGCTGACATTCTAATGCGACATATAGACAATGAACGAGCAATATTATCAGACACTTAAATCCGTAGAGACAGAAGATTGGCTTGATTTCCATGTCATCCGCCCCTTCTGTTTCCAACTGGCACGTCTCTTTGCAAAATTTGATATACATCCCAACACCGTAACCATCTGGTCAATCATCATCGGTGCAGGCAGTTCGTTTCTCTTTGCCAGTGGCTGTTATTACTATGAAGGAGGAATGGGCCTGTTCTACAACCTCGCTGCCATCTTTCTGCTGATGTGGGCCGACTTCTTCGACTGTACTGATGGTCAGTTGGCCCGTCTCACAGGCAAAAAGAGCCGCATCGGTCGAATCCTTGATGGTATGGCAGGCTTCACTTGGTTTGTGCCCATCTATCTGGCCCTTGACTATCGTTTCTACTATCATCACGACATCGAGTTCGGTTGGTTGGGTATTGAGAATACGCCAGAGAACACCATGATAGCAACGGCTATCGTGTTTGTGTTGAGTCTTATCTCCGGTTTCATGGGTATGGGTGGACAGCAACGTCTGGCCGACTATTATATCCAGGTACATCTTTTCTTCCTGAAAGGAGAGAAAGGCAGTGAGCTCGATAACTCCGTACGCCAGCAGGAAATCTACGACCAGCAGCCAAAGGATACGCCTTGGTATGAGCGTCAGTTCCAAAAGTCGTATGTCGATTATACCCGTAAGCAAGAGAAGTCAACTCCCCAATTCCAGCGCCTGATGGCTTTGCTGAAGGAGAAATATGGGAGTTCAGATAATATGCCAGACGAGGTACGAGAGGAGTTCCACCGTCACTCTTTGTCACTGATGAAGTGGAACGGTCTGCTCACTTTCAATTTCCGTGAAAGCTGGTTTTTCCTGTTCTGCCTGCTCGACATTCCTGTCATGACCTACCTGTTTGAAATTATCGGTATGGGTCTGCTCACCTGGTATATTAATCAGCGACACGAGTCGTTCAGCCGACAGATTGCCGACAAACTTTGAATAGCATTATGAAGTGGACTAAACAACGCCTAAACAACCTCTTCTTCTTCCTCGGCATCGCAGCTGTGGTGGTGATGCTGTTTACCTTTGATGTCAGTTTCATCGAGCTTTGGGATCACCTGTGTCATGCAGGCTACTGGCTGATTCCCATCATCGGCATCTGGGTGGTTGTCTATTGGTTGAATGCATTGGCTTGGCAGTCCATGATTGAAGGAAATATCGGTGGCAAGGCACCCGTCAGCTTTTGGCGCATCTATCGTCTCACGATTACAGGTTACGCCCTGAACTATGCGACCCCAGTGGGTGGACTAGGTGGCGAGCCCTATCGCATCATGGAACTCTCGAAGGATATCGACAACCAGCATGCCACATCAAGTGTCATCCTCTATGCCATGATGCATTTCTTCGCTCACTTCTGGTTCTGGTTTATCAGCATCTTCATTTACCTTGGATTGGTGCTGATTGGCGACCTGCCCATTAGTACTGCCATTGGTATTATTCTGGGTATCATTGTGGTGTTCTGTCTCACAGCCTTCTACATCATCTCAAGAGGCTATAAGAACGGCTTGGTGAAATATGTATTAGGGGTGCTCAGCCGTCTTCCTGGTATGAAGCGATGGACCCTTAAGTTCTGGGCGCGCCATTCAGAGGCCATCAAGAATATCGACGAACAAATTGCAGCTCTCTATGCACAGGATACAAAGGCTTTCTATAAGAGTCTGATTCTCGAATATCTATCCCGTGTTGTTCAGAGCTCAGAGGTTATGTTTATGCTGTTGCTCTTTGGCATCGATTGTAGCGGAGGTCTGGGTGGACTGACACTCACTTTCCTTCACAGCATCCTTATCGTCTCATTCACGACACTCTTCGCCAACCTCATCGGCTTCCTGCCTATGCAACTTGGTGTGCAGGAGGGTGGTTTCGTGCTCTCTATCGCCGCGTTGGGACTCTCTGCAGCCTTAGGCATCTTCGTGAGCATCATCTGCCGTGTACGTGAGATCATCTGGATCATCATCGGCATCGGCCTAATGAAAATGAAAGAATGAAATAAATTAAAATAATATTGTCATGAACTATCTCGACAGAAATGAATTTAACTTTGAGCCCAGCCAGAAAGTGGTAGAGGCCATCAAGAACTTCGACCCTAAGACGCTGTGTTTCTATACCCGTATCTACGATCAGGGAAAGAAAAGTGTGATCTCCGTTAAGTTGAGTGAGATCTATGGTGTACCAGAAGAACAAGTACTGCTGACCTATGGCGGTGAAGACATGTTGAAAAATGCCATCCACTATTTCCTAATGGTAGGCGATAACAAGAAGATTCTGATACCAGAGTTCTCTTGGTGGTACTATAATCGTGTAGCCAGCGAGTGTGGTGGTACCTTTGAGATGTACCCCCTCCACGAACAGGATGACACCTTCGCCTACGACATCGACGAGGTGATTGAATACACCAACCGCGTACATCCCCGTATGCTTCTGCTCGCTTCACCCAACAACCCCACAGGTAATGGCCTGAACTCTGAGGAAATTGGCCGTATCATGGAGCATATCCCCAGCGATACGATGGTGCTGATCGACGAGGCTTATGCAAGCTTTATCACCAGCGACACCGACTATATCGCACCGTTGGTCAACAAATACAACAACTTGATTATCTCACGCACCTTGTCAAAGTTCTACGGTCTGCCTGGCCTGCGTGTAGGTTTTGGCTTTATCGGCAAGGGACACGATCAGTTTGAGAGCTACATCAACAAATACCTGGGCTACAACCGTTTCTCAGAGGCTGTAGCACTCGCAGCACTCGACAGCGATGACCACTATCGTAAGGTGGCCGACGATATGGAATGGGGCCGTCAACTTTATAAGAAGGAACTTGGCAATCTGCCAGGCTTCAAGGTCTATAAGTCGGTAGCCAACTTTATCCTCATCAAGTATCCGCTTGAGATCAAGGACGCCCTAATGGAGGCTCTGAAGATTCAGGACTACAAGATCAAGTTCATGACCGATAAGGGTCTGGAGTCTTGTCTCCGCATCACCCTGGGCCGTAAGGAGCAGACACAGACGGTAGTAGATACGATCCTAAAGATTGTGAAGAAATGATCGGTGTTATTCTTGCTGCAGGAATGGCCAAGCGCCTGCGCCCTCTGACAGACACAAAACCCAAATGCCTGTTGAAGGTAGGTGAGCGTACGCTGTTGGAGCGCACGGTTGATGCGATGCGCCAGGCTGGAATCACAGAGTTCCTGGTGGTCACAGGCTATCGTGGGGAGATGATCCGTGATTTCCTAGGAGATTATTCTAGCCAGCCTAGTTTCACCTTTCTAAATAATACCGACTACGAGCACAACAATAACATCTATTCGCTCTGGATGGCGTGCCAGAAGGTGCGAGGCTGCAATTTCCTGCTGATGGATAGCGATATCCTCTGCGATCCTGCAGCCGTTGTGCGCATTGCTCAAGAACCTGTATCAGCACTCGCCGTCAACCGCCATGAACTGGGTGAGGAAGAGATGAAAGTCGTCGTTGATGCGGATAACCGTATCACGGAGATCAGCAAGACCTGTCGCCCAGAGGATGCAATGGGTGAGTCGGTAGGTATTGAGAAGATTGATGCTAATTATAGTGAGGCACTGGCCCGTGAGCTGGATCAGATGATCCTGCAGGAAGGACTGATCGATATCTTCTACGAGCGTGCTTTCGAGCGCCTCATTCCTCAGGGGCACACCTTCAAGGTGGTAGATACCACGCATTATTTCTCTTACGAGCTCGATACACCCGAGGACTTCAAGCGGGCTCAGGAGCTGATGCCTAAGGATTTACTCTAAAATAAAAGTTTCCCCGATTTGGGGAAACTTTTCTATTTCATTATCACTTCCAACGCTTTCTTCACCATCTCACTCTGTTCGTTCACTACAGAGAAGTATTCGCTCATATCCCATATATCACGGGCTATAAGCGCCTTGAGCTGAAGCTTCAGGTAAGGCAGTGTTTTCTCTAGTTCAGCCTCATCCTTGGGCTTGATGTTCTGCTTCTCACCTTCAGCCAAGATGGCATCAACTAAACTCTGAGGCACCTCAAATTGCTGTTTGAAGTCTGCAAACGAGGTCCAGCGCTTCTGTATCTCCTTACGGTTATTATCTACATAACGCAGGTTCTGTTGGATCACGATACTCTTTGCTGCCAGCTCACGATGGAACTTGGTGTAAAGTGTTGTGTCAAGCGGCACAAACTCGTCGGGCATGATACCACCTCCGCCATAAACGGTACGATGCTCTCGCAGTGTCTCATATTTCAGGGAGTCGGCAAAGTGAATACTGTCGGCATTGGTCAGCTCACCACTCTTCAGGCGTTTCATCATGTCCATCGCATAATCCTTGCCATCACCCTTGGTATAAGGCTTCTGAATACAGCGACCTGAGGGTGTGTAATAATGAGCAATGGTGAGACGGACCATCGAACCATCAGGCAGATCGATAGGACGCTGTACAAGGCCTTTTCCGAAGGTACGACGCCCCACAACAATACCACGATCCTGATCCTGGATGGCACCTGTCACAATCTCTGCTGCCGACGCCGTATAACCGTCCACCAGCACCACGACCTTACCATCCTTGAATACACCTTTACCATTAGCTGTATAGTCCATACGCGGCACCTTACGACCTTCTGTATAAACAATCAGATCACCCTTCTGCAGAAACTCTTCCGAGATATCTACTGCAGCCTTCAAATAACCGCCACCATTCTCCTGCAAATCGAGTATCAGATGCTGCATCCCTTCAGCCTTCAGCTTGTCGAGACTTTCCAGGAACTCTTGATGCGTCGTAGCACCAAAGCTGCCAATACGGATATAGCCAATGCCCGGACGAATCATATAGGTGGCATCGATTGACTTCACAGGAATCTTATCACGCACTACGGTGAACTTCAACAGGTCCTTAATCCCCTGACGCACAACTCCAAGATGCACCTTTGTACCCTTCGGACCACGCAGACGCCTCATGATTTCCTCTTTCGACATCTTCACACCAGCTATCGCTGAATCGTTGACAGACACGATACGGTCACCTGCGATGATACCTACCCGCTCCGACGGTCCGTTGGTCACAGGCTGGATCACGAGCAATGTATCCTCAATCATATTAAACTGCACGCCGATACCCTCGAAATTACCGTTGAGCGGCTCATTTAGGCTCTTCACCTCCTTGGGTGTCAGATAGCTGGAGTGCGGATCAAGTTTGTCTATCATCCCTCGGATTGCATCTTCCACCAACTTCTTCTCATCGACGCTATCCACATAGAGGTTGGTAATGGCCACCTCGGCATACTGAAGTTTGCGTAAAGGGGGCTCCTCGGTTCCTTTCAGCCTCAGTTGTGCGGAAGCTGTCAATGTCAGCAACGACAATGTCATTGCCAAAATTATCTTTTTCTTATTCATACTCATCTTCTTCTGGGCGGTCTTCCTCTACTACCAGGTTATCGATAATAAAGTTCTGACGCTCCATCGTGTTCTTACCCATGTAATACTCCAGCAATTTCTGCACCTGGTCATTCTTATTGAGTGTCACCTGTTCCAGACGGATATCCGGACCAATAAAGCCTGCAAACTCATCTGGTGAAATCTCACCCAGACCTTTGAATCGCGTGATCTCCGGATCAGGTCCCAGTTCGCTGATTGCCGTCAGACGCTCCTCCTCACTGTAGCAGTAACGGGTGATGAAATCGCTCTTCTTATTGCCTGTAATCCTTTCAGTCTTGGCGTCGGCATCGGCAATCACCTGCTTGTTTCTGATTTTCGTACGACGATTGCGTACACGGAACAGCGGCGTCTGAAGCACATAGACGTGTCCCTTCTTGATAAGCTCTGGGAAGAACTGCAGGAAGAAGGTGATGATGAGCAGACGGATATGCATACCATCCACATCGGCATCCCGAAGCAGTTGAGCGGCTTGCCTCGTAATGAGAATACAGCCTGCGTGTTCACATCACGGCTCTTCGTGATGCTTCCGCTGGCAGAGTCACCCTCAGTGATGAAGATACACGACTCCTCCTTACGATCATTTTTTACATCGCTGAAGTGGATACGACAATCGCGCAGTTTACGGTTATGCAGATTGGCTTTCTTGGCACGCTCACGAGCCAGTTTCGTTACACCAGCCATTGCCTTACGCTCACGCTCGCTCTCCTTAATCTTTCCTTCCAGCACCTCAGCCACATCAGCATGGATATGCATATAGTTATCCACCTCCTGCTTGATGAAATCGCCG
>CACZTJ010000026.1 GCA_902784065.1 uncultured Prevotellaceae bacterium
ATAGAGTCCACCATAGTAACCCTGAAGTGTGGTGAGCACCGTGGTTGGCGCTATGCCTGCCTGCTTACACTTGGCCACATCCACATGCACCATGTACTGCGGATAGTTCGGGTTATATGAGGTCTGGGCTGTCTGGAACTCCGGACGCTTATTGAGTTCAGCCAGGAACTCCTTCACGATGCCGAAGAATCGGTTCAGGTCGCCACCCGTACGGTCCTGCATCACCAGCGAGATACCACTGTTGGCAGAGAATCCAGGAATCATTGGGGGCGAGAAGGCCAGCACCTGGGCATCCTTGATATGAGCCGTCTTGATGAAGATCTGGGCAATGACACCTGTGGCATCGTAAGGATTGAGGAAGAAACGGTAGATACCATCACCTTCCCACAAACCACTGATCTTCCACCACAGACCCTTCTGACGCTCACCGAAGTCCTTCAGTTTGATAATGAAAGTACCCTGGTCGGAACCAGCACCTGCGATGAAGTTGTAACCCTGCACCATCTCACGGTTTTTGATAGCCGGGAGTTTCGACAGGATAGAGTCCACCTGCAGCACCACCTGCTTGGTACGTGCCTCAGAGGTGGCAGGAGGCATTGTGATGGTACAGAAGAGTGTACCAGTATCCTCATCAGGCACCAGACCTGTCTTCGTAGCGAACATCGTGACACCAAGCACCACGATACCTGCTATAACAGCAGCAATGATGGCGATGGGTTTACGAACCAGTTTCTCAAGAATATTCTTATATTTGCCGATCGTGGTTTCGAAAGCCACATTGAACGACTGGTGGAAACGATCCACACGCGACAGCTTCTTCTCATGGCCCTCAGCATCGTGAGGCTTCAGGAAGATGGCACAAAGTGCAGGCGACAGCGTCAAGGCATTCAATGCAGAGATAATGATTGAAATGGCCATCGTTACACCAAACTCACGGTAGAACGTACCAGATGTACCACCAATGAATGATACCGGCACGAACACGGCTGCCATCACAAGGGTAATAGAGATGATGGCACTCGAAATCTCGTTCATGGCATCGATAGAGGCTGTCAGTGAGTTCTTATAACCCTGGTCGAGCTTGGCATGCACGGCCTCCACCACCACGATGGCATCATCCACCACGATGGCAATGGCCAGCAGCAAGGCACTGAGCACCAACAGGTTGATAGAGAAGCCCATCACATTGAGGAAGAAGAAGGTACCGATCAGTGATACCGGCACGGCAATCAGCGGGATGAGCGTAGAACGCATGTCCTGCAGGAAGATGTAAACGACGAGGAACACCAGTGCCAGCGTCATGAAGAGCGTGAACACCACCTCTTCGATTGATGCATAGAGGAACTCCGTCACGTCGTAGTTGATCTTCACCTCCATACCCGGCGGCATCAGTTTCTTCTGATCTTCAAGCTCGGCCTTCACCTGCTTGGCAATCTCATTAGCATTCGAGCCAGCCACCTGCTGAATCATGGTCATAACCGATGGCACGCCATTGTTCTTCATCGATACCGAGTAGCCCTCACCACCAAGCTCAATCTTAGCGATGTCCTTCAGCTTCAACGTCTGACCTTTAGAGTCGCTCTTGATGATAATGTCGCCAAACTCCTCAGCAGTTCTGAAACGGCCTGTATAACGCATGGAGTACTCGTAAGCCACAGCGCTCTGCTCACCAAACTTACCTGGTGCTGCCTCGATGTTCTGCTCAGCCAAAGCTGCCGTCACATCAGCAGGAATCAGGTTGTGCTGCTTCATCACGTCGGGCTTCAGCCAGATACGCATGGCGTAGGTCTTAGAACTGAATCCTGAAGCATCACCCACACCCTCGATACGCTTCAGCGCAGGCACGATGTTGATGGCGTTATAGTTGGTCAGGAACTCGTCGTCGTAACGACCGTCGGAAGTCAGCGAGTACATGAGGACCTGCGACGACTGTCGCTTTACCACACGCACACCGATCTGGTTTACCTCAGAAGGCAACAGCGCCTGAGCCTGAGACACGCGGTTCTGAACGTTCACAGCACACATATCAGGATTGATGCCCTGACGGAACGTCACCTGTATCATGGCCGAACCTGGCGAAGCGGTAGAGGAGATAAAGTCCATACCTTCCACACCGTTGATACTCTCCTCAAGAGGTGTCACAACGGCATTCTTCACTGTCTCGGCATCGGCACCAGGATAGCTGGCGATCACCATGATGTTAGGCGGTGCAATATTCGGATACTGCTCGATAGGAAGCGAGATTAGTCCGATGAAACCCAGCAGTACGATAAGGATAGATATTACCGTAGATAGTACCGGGCGTTTGATAAAATGCGTAAATGTCATATTCTAACTATTCACTATTAACTATTCACTATTTCTTCATCGCACCAACAATTTCGCCGGCACTCATAGCCTTTGCCTGTTCCTCGATCTTCTGCTGATAGCGCTCTGGAGTGATAGGCACGATCTCCATACCATCTGACAGTTTGGTGATACCGTTGGAAACATACTTGTCGCCAGCCTTCAGGCCCTCTGTCACGATATAGGTATTGCCATCGTTCTGGGGATCGACCTTGATCTCACTATATTTCACCTTATTGTCTTTGTCGAGGATATAGATGAACTTCTTGTTCTGGACCTCAGACACACAGCCCTGTGGGATGATGATGGCGTCAGAATTGCTCTTCGGGATAACGATCGCACCAGAGCCGCCACTCTTCAACACCTTATCCGGGTTGGGGAACACAGCGATGATCTGCACAGAACCTGTAGCAACATCGATGACACCACTCATCTTTGTAACACGACCTTCATGACCATACATCGTACCGTCAGCCAGCTTCAGATTAACAGCAGGCATGGCCTGAATGGCGCCGTTAAGACCACCGGCATCCTTTGCCATTGCAAGAACATCCTTCTCAGTCATGGAGAAATAAACCTCCATAGAACTGATGTTGGAAACAGTGGTCAGTGTGTTGCTGGCACTAACAAGCGTACCTACCTTGAAAGGCAGTGAACCTACCACACCAGCAGCAGGACTCTTGACATAGCAGAAACTCAGCATCTCCTTGGCTGAAGCAAGATTAGCCTGAGCGGCTGCCAGACCTGCCACGGCACTCTCGTAGCTGTTCTTAGACGACTTGAGCTCGTAATCACCTATAACGCCACTCTCGAAAAGCTTCTGAGAGTTCTCATAAGTCAACTTTGCAGTGTTTAGTGTGGCTGTGTTGGTATTCACCTGAGCCTGGGCCTGACGCACCTGTGCCTGATAGGTCACGTTATCCAATACGAAGAGTACCTCTCCGGCACTCACCGTCTGACCTTCTTTCACATTGATCTGGGTAATAAAACCCTGTACCTTCGGATGAATCTCAACATCCTGCACACCTTTGATATTGGCAGGATAAGTGGATTGCATCGTGGTGCTTGATGTGCCCACTGTCACTACAGGATACTCGTTGTCGCCAAATGACGGACGACCGCCACCACCTCCACACGATGCCAACAGCATCGAGGCGGCAGCAAACATCAAAACTTTCTTCATTTTCATACCTATTTTATTGCAATTTTAGAATTTTCTAGCGTGCAAAGGTACGAAAAAGCCACCATACCTATTTAATAGGTATTTGTCTTTTAACAAACTTTATTTTTTCTTTAGTCTTATACTCCCATCACGAGCTTCACCAGTAGCAGTACCACAGGGATGGTAATCAGGAAGATACCAATAAGGTCGATAATCACGCCTGATTTAATCATCTTTGTGATAGGTACATAGCCCGACGCATAGACAATGGCGTTGGGCGGTGTAGATACAGGCATCATGAAGCCCAATGACGTTGACAGAGCCAGTCCGACAGCAACAGGAATGGGACTGAAGCCCAGCGACAGTGCCGTACTGATGGCTATCGGCGCTATCAGATTCGTAGCCGCCGTGTGGGATGTCAGCTCAGATAACAGCAGTCCTACAACGCAGAAGAGAGACACGAACAGCAATTCAGACGGATGACCGCCTAACACGTCGCGAATACCCTCGCCAACCCATGTAGAGAGGCCCGTCTCATACATCAGGCCACCCATCGCCAGACCACCGCCAAAGAGTAACAGCGTACCCCACTCTATGCCGGCGCAACCATCCTTCCAAGTCAGCGTCACCTCGCCTTTCTTCAAATCGACGGGCAGGAAGAACAACAACAGTCCGCCAATCATTGCTGCCATTTCCTCTGGAATAAATTTGTCAAATTCTTTCACTACTTCAGAATCCGTTCCGTAGATGATGCTCAGGATACCTGGCATCACCCATAAGGTCACTGCCAACACAAAGGCAAAGAGGGTGTTTTTCTGTGCCCGGTTCCATTTACCCAACTCCTTGGCGTGACGCTCAATAAACTCGTGGGCGCCATCAATATGCTTCACATCGGCAGGAAACAGCTTCCACAGCACCAAGTAAGCCACGACGAAATAGGCCACCATTGCCACAAAGCCCCATACCATCCAATCGAAGAATGACACGTGGGGAGCCTGTGGAGCCAGCTCCTCCAAGAATCCGATCATAATGATGTTCGGAGGCGTTCCGATGGGTGTCAACACACCGCCAATAGAACAGGCATAGGCTGTCATCAGCATCAGGCCCGTAGCATATTTATAGCTCGACAGATCTATCGTCTTCCCGTTGGCAGCCATCATCTCGCGGATAGCCTCCAGCAGTCCCAAGGCAATGGGGAACATCATCGCCGCCGTAGCCGTATTACTGATCCATCCGCTACATATCATACACGCTGCTCCCAAAGCAAGGAATATGCGGCGTGGCGAGTCACCCACCCACTTCATCGACATGATACCATAGGCGATGCGTTTGTCAAGTCCGTTTACCATCATTCCTTTGGCTATCAGGAAGCCACCCATAAACAGAAATATCATCGGGCTGGCGAAAGATTCAAAGGCTGTCTTCATCGGCACCACACCCACTAACACACAAAGCGAAGGGCCCAATAGTGATGTCACAGGGATGGCAACAGGTTCGGTAATCCACCAGATAGCCACCAGTGCCATGATGGCTAACAACTGATGCTGCGCAACGTTCAGACTACTAATGGGAGTGATCCAAATCAACAAAGCGCACAACGGACCCATGACAGCCCCGAACATGTGGCGCTTACGATCAAAAGATGCATCTTGTTTCATTTTTTGGTATATTTGTCGTTAATTAGGTTATGCCTCTTGCGGAGTAAGACCCATCTGGCGGGCTTTGTCGATGAGAAGCGCCATGAGGGGCTCGCGCTCATTATCAACGCGATTATCAAGAACAGCATCCTTGAGATACTGTTTCAGCACACCCACCTCACGACTGGGTTTCAGATGGAAAAGCGCCATGATCTCATTACCATCGATCACCGGCTGCAGCAGGCGCACATAGTCCTTGGCTTTCAAGTCGGCAAGTTTCTCGCGTACCATCCTGAAATTCTCGAGGAACAGTTTCTTACGTACTTCGTTTTTAGAGGTGATATCCGCCTCACAGAGCGTCATCAGGTCATCAATATCCTCTCCCGCATCATTCAGCAAACGGCGCACCGCAGAGTCGGTTACGACGTCATCGGCAATGACGATAGGGCGCATGTGAAGATCAACGAGCTTTTGCACATATTTCATCTTCATGTCCATAGGCAGCATCAGTCGTCGGAAAATCTGCGGCACCATCTTCGCGCCAATGAGATTATGATTGTGGAATGTCCATCCGATGGAAGGATCCCAACGCTTTGACTTCGTCTTACCGATGTCGTGCATCAGAGCCGCCCAACGCAGCCAGAGGTTATCCGAGTGTAACGCTACATTCTCGAGTACCTCGAGGGTATGGTAGAAATTATTCTTATGAGCACGGCCATTCTTCTGTTCCACGATATCGAGTGCTGCGAGTTCAGGCAGAATGAGCTGGAGCAATCCTGTACGCTGCAGATAGTCGAAGCCGATACTGGGATGAGCCGCCAGTATGATCTTGTTGAGCTCATCCTTGATACGCTCTCCACTCACGATACGGATCCTGTCAGCCATACGCTCAAGGGCCACATACGTAGCTTCCTCAATCTGGAAATTCAACTGGGTGGCAAACCGCACACAGCGCATCATACGCAGGGGATCGTCTGAAAAGGTGATATCAGGCTCTAAGGGCGTAGCAATGATGCCGTTCTCCAGATCAGCCAGTCCGTTAAACGGATCCACAAGTTCTCCAAAACGGTTGTGATTCAGACAGATTGCCATGGCATTGATGGTGAAGTCACGACGGTTCTGATCATCCTCCAAAGTACCGTCTTCAACAACAGGCTTGCGCGAATCGTGGCTATAGCTCTCCTTACGGGCTCCCACGAACTCCACCTCATACTCCCTACCCTTCTGGTAGAACTTCACCTGGGCAGTACCAAAATTCTTAAACACAGACAGATGGGCTTTCTTACCCACCATCTGTTTCAGTTCCTCAGCCACAGCAATGCCGCTTCCCACAACCACCACGTCAATATCATTGGATGGACGTTCCAGGAAGATATCTCTCACATAGCCACCAACCACGTAGCATTCCAGACCTAATCGATCTGCAGCCTCACTGATTTGGTGGAATATTTCCTGATCCAGCAACTCTGCCAGTTCTTCATCGGAATATAATCTCATGTATTTCTACTCTTAGTATCTATTGTTTGGGTAACTCCAGGATAAAACGACAGCCGTCATGATAACTCGTATCGAGGGTTAGGTCGCCTCCCAGGTTCTGACTATGACGTTTACTCAATGGCAGACCAAGACCAAGACCTTCTGAAAGCTCATTCACCTTCGTAAACGGCTCGAACATCAGATCATAATAGGATTCAGACATACCTGGCCCATGATCCTCCACAATATAGCGGATGGTCTTTTGCGTCTCCTGCACCTTCACCAGCACAAGAGCGCCATCAGAATATTTGGCGGCATTATAAAGGAGCTCACGTAAGGTTCGCATCAGATAAAGACCGTTGGTGCGGATGCGATACGTATCCGGCACATCACTCTCAAGCTTGACATTGATCTCTGGGAAGCGCTCCCTTGTATATGAAATGCTCTCACGAACCACCTCGTTGCAGGACACCATCTCATCTCTGTGCATCTGAAGCTCTTCCGAAGCAGCTTCATCAGAACTGTCATAGAGCATCAGCAACATACGTGAGAGGAGCATCGAGTTATGTTCCATCATCTCCACAATCTTCTTCACCTCATCACGAGGGATCTCACCCTCGCTTTTACGCAAGACCTGTGCAAAACCCATGATGATATTCAGCGGGGTACGGATCTGATGGGTCACATCCTGGATAAAAAGCGTTTTCTGGCGGTCGGCATCTTCAGCCAACTTCGTGGCCTTCACCAATTCTTCATTACTGCGTTTTGTCTCTTCATTGGCACTCTTGATATCATTGACATGACGGTCGAGCGACTCCTGCATGGTTGCAAAGCTGTTCTGCAACTTTCCGACGGCATCTTGGCGCTTGGTATGAGGAATCTGTTCCTTATAATTTCCTGAGGCAATAATCTGTGATTGTTGCAGAAGTTGGTTCAGTGGCTCTATGGACTGGGCCACGATCTTCCGACTGATCAAGAGGATAATGATCAAACCGAGAACGATCAGCGGCACAAGGATATAGGCGAGCCGATAATAGGTCTGAAGGATCTCACTATCAGGGATGACCAGCGCCAGACACCAGCTGGTTTCAGGAACAGGCTGGTAGCATACCAGACATGGTGTGCCGTAGAGCGACACACGCATGTGGCCCTTACTACCCGTTGTCACCTCGTGCCCTAAGGCAATCAGGTCGGGCTGTGTTTCAACATCAAGATCCTCAAAGAGCGTCTTATTCATTTCCTTCGTAGAATCCGGATGGATAATAAACTGTCCTTCACTATTGATCAAGGCGAAATAAGTATTGGGATAAGGCAGCTTAACAGCAATCGCCTCTTTCAGACGCCTGAAAGACAGGTCGGAAGAGATGACACCGACAAATCGACCGTTTTCCAAATAGAGAGGTTTACAATATGAGGCAATGATATCCTTGGAATAGAGCGATTTATCGTTATAGTCATTATAGGGGTCCGTCCAGCAGGGGCTTGCCTGATTCTTAGGTTTCTTATACCATATCTGGTTGTAATAGTCGTAGGCTGCCTCTTTAACCGTTATGATGGAATCGCCTTCACGAATGGAATATGCCGAGAAAGGCCCCAGCCCCGGAAACACATCAGGCTCTGTGGTAATGGAACAGCCATTGACATGACTATTGAGCAGCACCAGACGATGGGAAAAGGTCAACAAGGAATCGGGATTCAGGAACTCCTGAGCCATCCAGCCATTGGAGTTGGTAGCCGTCTCCACCGCATTCATGTAACTACTAACGCGTAACACTGTATTATCCAACAGACTGGTAACACGCTCTGTGGCTTCCTTTCGGAGCATGTAACGGGATTGCACAAACATCACACCCAGAGAAGCTACAAACACGACGATAGCCAAGAGTATCACAATGAAGCCAAGCTTGAGAGAAAGAGAATGACGTATCTTATCCATGACGCTCCTCCTTTCCCGATGACTCTTTCGACAGCTCCAGCAGATGATTAAGCAGGTCGGTAACCACTTCTCCTTGTTTTTGGATATCGTTTGCCATACGATCCAGATCCTGAGCCTCCACCGTCTGTATATGACACAGTTCTTTCACCCGATCAGAGATGATCTGAGCCGGTGGAAGCATCTGATTTGTCATATTGTGGAGGAATGAAGTCTTCAAGCGATCGGCAGCTTGTGCCTGATGATAAGCCACACGCAAGCGCTCACCACGTGCCTGAAAATCGATATTCAGCTTTTCCAGTTTATCTACATGCTTGGCCAAGGCTTTTTGCATCTGTTGGAAGTGATTCTGCAACTGTCCGATCTCATCATGCTGACGGCTATCGGGAACCGGTTCATTATAGTGACCGTTTGCGATGCGTTGAGCCGAGTTTGTGAGCAATGTCAGTGGTAAGAGTCTGCGGTGAACGAAATAACAGCAAAGCAATGCCAGCAAGATGAGGCCGACAATAGCTATCGCCAAGACGTAGGACAGCAACCGGTTATAATCGCCAAAGATATCATCTTCAGGATAGACAATGCCCACACTCCAGCCTAAGTCATCTATATAGCGTCCCTGAACCTCATTACGCTTGAAGGGCTTGAAGAAGATATAACAGTCCTTCCCTTTCATCTTCATCTGTTGATAACCTTCCTGACCTGACATCATCGCATCAACAACAGCCTTCACCGAGGCGTCAGAGCCACGTTCCAACTGGGTATATACCTTTTCTTTAAGACGTTTGGCACTGTCAGGATGAACCAGGAAAGAGCCATCAGTACCCAGCAACACACTATAAGAATGTTCTGAGGGCTTGGCAGACAATACAATCCGTGAAAGCATATTGACGGTTACATCAACACCTATGATACCGATGCGCTCACCTTTCGAGGTGTAGATCGGCAAACAATAAGTGATAATCGTTTCGCCATTCGCATCAAGATCTTTCAAGGGGTCTGTCCATAAGGGCGTTCCTCTTTTCATCGGCTCCGTGTACCACACCTGCTGATTATAAGGCGTATCCCCAAATGTCTTAGCCCTGATAACCTTTGCGCCTGTCACAGTGCGGTGATAATAGGCCATGAATAGTTCATCACGATCCTTATAATAATTAGGTTCGAACGCGATGGCACAACCTGAGATATACGGATTCGACTCTACAAGCTTGCGACTATAGACATACATCATTTCAGGCTTATCGAGATGGCGATACATATTAAAAGACATATTACCCGTCGACTGCTCTACACTCAATAAGATTTCGTCGATACGCTCCACCGTACCTTCCAATGTCTGCTCAGCCTTCAACACAGCTTCTTGCTTAATAGTTGTACGCGAGAAATGAAGCATCGTAAAGAGGGCTACTGCGAGTAACACAGCAACCAGCGAAATGACCTTCAAACTAATCTGGACGGACAGCTTTTTGGTGAGCAATTTAGGCAGTTGAAACATATATGTAAGTCCTGCTATATTCTGTATCTTGCAATTTTTCTGCAAAATTACAAAAAAAACTTCATATATCAACGATTCTACCCAATTTTTTTGTATCTTTGCAAACAATAACAACAAACTAGGAACAATAAGCTAGATTATGAAGATTCTATTAATCGGTGGAACAGGCACCATCAGCAGTGCTATCACCAGACAATTGGCAGAGAGCGGCCACGACCTGTGGCTATTGAACCGTGGTAATCGCAAGGCGGAAGTGCCTGCAAGTGTAAAACAAGTCATCTGCGACATCAATGACGAGCCTGCCGTCTTGCAGAAGATCGGCGACACACGGTTTGATGCCGTCTGTGAATTCATAGGCTTCCTACCCTCCCAGGTGGAACGCGACATCCGTCTGTTCCGTGATCGTACCAGTCAGTACATCTATATCAGTTCTGCTTCAGCCTACAACAAGCCTGCGGCCAGTCATATCATTACAGAAGGAACGGCATTAGCCAACCCCTACTGGCAGTACTCCCGCGACAAGATTGCATGCGAGGAGCTGCTGATGCGCGAATACCGAGAGAAGGGTTTCCCTGTAACGATCGTACGACCAAGCCATACCTATTGTGAAAGAGGTGTACCCGTCAGTGTTCACGGACCCAAGGGCAGCTGGCAGGTACTGAAACGTATGATGGAAGGCAAACCCGTCATCGTGCATGGCGACGGTTCCTCTTTATGGACCCTGACATGGAATGAAGATTTCGCCCGGGGCTTTATCGGACTGATAGGCAATCCCAAGGCTATTGGCGAGGCTTTCCAGATAATGAGTGACGAGCAGTTGACGTGGAATCAGATCTATGCTGCAGCCGCCCAAGCCCTCGGCGCCACGTTCCGCCCCTATTACGTATCTTCCGCCTACCTGGCAGAAATCTCTCCAAAGGAATATGACCTCCTGGGTAATCTGATTGGCGACAAAGCGGTCAGCGTGATGTTCGACTGTACTAAACTGAAACGAGCCGTACCTGGTTTCCAAGCCACCACCCGTTTCGACGAGGGTGTACGTCGTTGTGTTTCCTATCTGCTCAGTCACCCCGAACTACAGGTCGAGGATCCCGAATTCGATGCTTGGTGTGACCGCGTGATAGCAACTCTGGAACAGACCAAATCCTCTTTCAAAGGATAAGAATATCAGCCAGCCTTGAAGATTTTTCAGTCTAAAGGCTGGTTATTTCATTTTTTTATTATATCTTTGCAGGCGGTATGAGATTCAAAATGCTATATATCACTGCAATCATGTTGGTATGGACAACTTTTGTCCAGGCCCAACAGGCGCTTGATATCATCCGGAAAGATCCTTCATTTGCCGTCACAAACTATGCGCTCTATCCCGACAGCATCGATTATCCCATGACGGCAGCCCCTGCAGGCAAGCGGCCCTTCTATCTCTCGCACTACGGTCGCCATGGTTCCCGCTATATCAACAAGCGGATGGGTTACGATATCCCTTACTTCATGATGTGCCGCGCTGACAGTCTCGGGCAATTGACACCAACAGGACATGAAGTGCTGAGGCAGATACGTGAGATCATTGCTGATTCCGAGCTGAGATGGGGCGACCTGACCGGTTACGGGCACCTGATATCCCGTCAGATTGCCGCCCGTATGGTAAAGCGGTTCCCGGAGCTGTTCGAGGGGGATGCGTCTGTCTATGCCCGTAGCACCATCTCAAACCGCTGCGTCCTGAGTATGGCCAGTACCATGCTCGAACTGATGAAATACAATCCGAACCTGAAAACATGGATAGATGCCTCTATGTACACCATGTGGTACATGAATCATCAGGACAGCCTGCTTTCATGGAAGGGTATGACACCTGCAGCCAAGGCTGCGCATGAGGCCTATGAAGCCAAGCTGAAAGGTAATCCATACTTGATGAAGCTGTTGTTTCAGAATCCAGACTCAGTCCAGAAGGTGATTGATGAGCGACAGCTGAACTATTTCCTTATAAAAATGGGACTTTTCCAGCTCCATACGCATCTTTATAAAAGCGGTTACCTGACAGACATCTTTACGGCAGAAGACCTGTATCGCCTTTGGCAGGATGATAACGCATGGTGGTATATCCAGTACGGCGCATGTAAACTCAACGGCGGTCATCAGCCTTACAGCCAGCGCTATCTGCTGCGACAGATCATCAACGATGCTGACAGCTGCATCCGCCTTGAGAAACCTGGCGTACAGATGCGTTTCGGTCATGATACCGTGATCTTACCTTTGGTTTGTCTGATGGGCGTCAATGGTTATGATTTAGAGACCGACAACCTGGAAGAACTGGAAGCAAAGGGTTGGATGAGTTCCGCTATATTCCCGATGAGTTCAAACATCCAGTTTGTCTTCTACCGAAAGGATCCGGAGGATCAGGATGTACTCTTCAAGGTGCTGCTCAATGAGCAAGAGGCCTGGTTGCCCATAGCTACCGATTGCGCACCTTATTATCACTGGCGAGACTTCCGCGAACATTATCTTAAAAAGATTAACGACTATGAACAGCTGCGAGCGGAAGAGAAAGCAAAACAAAATCAAGAAGCACAGAAATGATTGTATGTATCGCTGAGAAACCGAGTGTAGCTCGGGATATTGCGCGCATCCTGGGAGCCAACAGCTCTCATGACGGCTATATGGAAGGTAACGGCTATCAGGTGACGTGGACCTTCGGACACCTCTGTACCTTAAAGGAGCCCGGTGACTATACCCCAGCCTGGAAGCCATGGGCACTCACACAACTGCCGATGGTGCCCCAGCGCTTCGGTATCAAACTGATAGAAGACCAGGGTATCAAGAAGCAGTTTACAACGATAGAACGACTGATGCAGGCTGCCGACGGCATTGTGAACTGTGGTGATGCCGGACAAGAGGGTGAACTCATCCAGCGCTGGGTGATGCAGAAAGCACAGGCCACTTGTCCTGTCAAACGTCTGTGGATCTCTTCCATGACCGATGAAGCCATCCGTGAAGGTTTTGCCAACCTGAAAGACCAGTCAGACTACCAACCCCTTTACCTCGCAGGTCTGTCGCGTGCTATCGGCGACTGGCTCTTAGGCATGAATGCCACACGCCTTTACACCCTCAGATACGGGCAGGATCGCCAGGTGCTCAGCATCGGACGCGTACAGACCCCTACCCTCGCCCTGATCGTAAACCGTCAGAAGGAGATTGAGAACTTCAAACCGGAACCCTATTGGGTGTTGGCAACCGTTTATCGCGACACCACCTTTACAGCGACCAAGGGTAAGTTCACAAGCAAAGAAGAAGGCGAAAAGGCCTTTGAGACGATAGAAGGCAAACCTTTCACGGTTACAAAGGTAGAGAAGAAAGAAGGTAAGGAACAGCCCCCGCAGCTCTATGACCTGACCTCACTCCAGGTGGACTGTAACCGCAAGTTCGCCTATTCGGCAGAGATGACGCTCAACCTCATCCAAAGTCTCTACGAGAAGAAATACACCACCTATCCCCGTGTGGATACACAATACCTCTCAGACGACATCTACGCCAAATGTCCTCAGACCCTGAACGGCATCTATCAAACCAAGTTCGGAGGTGTGGCACCCTATGCTGAGCTTATCAAACCCATTGGCGGCAAGCCACTCAAGAAGTCGAAGCGTGTTTTTGATACCTCAAAGGTTACCGACCACCACGCCATTATTCCTACAGGCGTCATTCCGCAGAACCTGAGTGATGCCGAAAAGAATGTGTTTGACCTCGTAGCCCGTCGTTTCATCGGCGTGTTCCTCCCCGACTGTAAGTTCTCTACGACAACGGTGCTTGGCGAGGTGGACGGCATCGAGTTCAAAGTCACCGGTAAGGAGATTCTCGATCCGGGTTGGCGTATCGTCAGAGAGAAGGCCGAAGTAAAAGCCGACAGCGATGACGAGGAGAAGAAGCAGCAGGAAGACGAGGAGCGCACCTTGCCCACCTTTGTCAAAGGAGAGACTGGCGAGCACAAGCCAACACTCACAGAGAAATGGACCACCCCGCCACCTTATTATAATGAAGCCTCTCTGCTACGAGCCATGGAGACGGCGGGTAAGTTCGTAGAGGATGAGACGCTTCGCGCTGCCATGAAAGAGAACGGCATCGGCCGACCCTCTTCTCGTGCCTCCATCATCGAGACACTGTTCAAGCGCCACTATATCAAACGCGAACGCAAGCGTCTGATTGCAACACCGACAGGCATTGAACTCATCGACCTGATTCGCGAGGAGCTCCTAAAGAGTTGCGAACTCACGGGTATCTGGGAGAAGAAGTTGCGTGACATCGAGCATCAGAAATACGATGCCCAGCAGTTTATCAACGAGTTGAAGCAGCAAGTGGCCGACATCGTTCATGATGTGATGAGCGATCCAACCAACCGTCGTATCACCGTTACCTCAGAGGAGTCACCCAAGAAGAAAAAAGGCAAGAAGCAATAAATCAGAAGTCATATCGTTATTATGATGATATGCGAAGATACTTCACCATATTCATGATAGCCATCATCACCGTACTGCTCACCAGTTGCGGTGCAGATCTGGCTATGAAGAAGGGCGACAAGCACTATGCCATCGGTGAGTATTACGATGCCGCCACCCAATACCAAAAGGCTTATCGTCAGACGCCCAACAAGGAACGGGCACTCAAAGGTCAGCGTGCCAAGAAACTGGCAGAATGCTATCGTCGCATCAACTTTACCAACAAGGCCATTACCGCATATAATAATACCGTCAGATACAATCAGCAAGACTCTTTTACAAATTTTTACCTCGGTCAACTGTACTTGCGTAATGGCAACTACAAAGAGGCCGCCAAACAGTTCAAGATAGCCATCGACAGCCTGCAGTTCAAGCAAACCCCTATACTGACATTGGCCAGGAACGGTCTCAAGTCAGCAGAGATGGCACCATCATGGAAAGAGGCTGGTTCCGACTACACCGTCAAGCGTGAAGGCCTATTCAACTCCCGTCGGGCTGAATATTCCCCCATGTTGGCAGGCGATGATAACGACCAGCTCTATTTCACCTCTACCCGCAATCAGGCTCAAGGCGATGAGTATAGTGGCATCACAGGCACCAGGGCGGCTGATATCTTCTTCTCTCAGAAAGACGACCAAGGCAGATGGAGCAAGCCACAGGCGATTGATTCCGACTTGAACTCCGAATTTGAGGAGGGTGCCTGCTGCTTCACACCCGACGGACGGGCCATGTACCTTACCCAGTGCAAGACAGATCCTAACTATCCCCGTTATGCTACCATCGTCATCTCCAATCGTTCTGATGCTGCCTGGAGCAAACCCACAGAGCTCATCATCTCAAAAGATACGCTCCACAGTTTTGCACATCCAGCCGTATCCCCTGATGGCGAATGGCTCTATTTCGTGAGTGACATACCTGGCGGATTAGGTGGATACGACATCTGGCGCTGCCGTCTTTATGGGAATAATGAGGTGGGGATCATAGAGAATCTGGGTGCCCCAGTCAACACACCAGGCAACGAGATGTTTCCGACCTTCCGTCCTAATGGCGACCTTTATTTCTCCTCCGACGGACATCCGGGATTAGGCGGTCTGGATATTCACATCCTCAAGAAGGATGCCACGACACTTGAGCACCCAGGAACACCCCTGAACTCTCAAGGCGATGACTTCGGAATGACCTTCGAGGGACGGCATAACCGAGGCTATTTCTCCTCCAATCGCGGCGACTCGCGAGGTTACGACCATATCTATAGCTTCTATAACCCAGAGATCGTACAGACCGTCAAGGGCTGGGTGTATGAGCAAGACGGTTATGAACTGCCTGCCGCCCAGGTGTATATGGTGGGTAACGACGGAACCAACCTGAAACTGAATGTCCTTGGCGACGGTTCGTTCACGCAGGAGATCCAGCCCGGTGTGGATTATGTGTTCCTCGGAACCTGTAAGGGCTATCTCAACCATCAGGAGCAGTTACACGTAGAGCTGGTGAAGAAGTCGGAAGAATACGTCTTGCAGTTCCCCTTGGCGAATATCTCTGCGCCCGTGCTCATCGAAAACATCTTCTACGATTTCGACAAGGCAACCTTGCGCCCAGAGTCACAGACAGCTCTTGATGAACTGGTGAACCTGCTGAACGAGAATCCCCACGTCACCATTGAGTTGTCGGCACATACCGACAGCCGAGGCTCCGACGAGTATAACGCACGCCTGTCACAGCAGCGTGCACAGAATGTGGTCAGCTATCTGATCCAGCATGGAATCGCAGCCGACCGTCTGACGCCTAAAGGCTATGGTGAGGCTAAGCCAAAGCGTATCAAACGGAAGGTGGCAGAAAAATATCCGTTCCTCAAGGAAGGTGATACGCTCAATGAAGCTTTCATCACCACGCTCCCTGAGGAACAGCAGGAAATCTGTCATCAGTTAAACCGACGTACAGAGTTTATAGTGTTGCGGACAACTTACGGGCTGTTTGATAAGGCAAATAAACCAGCACCATAACAACCAGCAGGAGGATAGCCCACAGATTGACGGGAATCTCTGTTGTTGCAGCCGTCACCATCTGCACCTCCAACCAGCCAAGGATCACCTTCAGACTTGCAAAGAACAGGCCTGTCACCATCTGCCAACCTCCAAACATGAAGAACAGCACGCCAGCCACTGCGATGCAGAACAGCGTCCACAACTGCGACAGTCTTCTTACCACATGGTCCTTCCTATCAGGCAGGCTATGCATCACCCGCTCTGTAAAGCCATTGTCTTCAATCTGCTGCTGGGCAGCCTGCTTGAAGAAATCCTCTATCATCATATTGTCTTTATCTGTCATAGCCATTCTGTTTTAAATAGTTCGCCATTTTTTCCTTTCCTCTTCTCAAATGCGACTTCACCGTGTTCTCTGCGATTCCCGTGATCTTGCTGATCTGATCAATCGGATAGCCGTCGATGAGCTGCAGGGTGATACACGTGCGTTCATCAGGTTTCAGCAGTGCCAAAGCCGCATAGATATCCATCTTCAGTGTATCACTTCCCGATACCGTCTGGCGAGCCACGGCGACGGAGGTATCTACGTCTTCCGTCTGATGATGGGAGCGCACCTCATCATAGAACACATTGTAGGCAATCCTCATCAGCCAGGTAGAGAAACTGGACATACCACGGAACTTGGCGATGTTCACGTAAGCCTTGATGAATGTCTCCTGGGCCAGATCATCACTCAGCTGTTCATCTCCCAGCGTCTGATTCAAGAAGAACCGACGCACAGGTGACTGATATTTCCTGACAAGCTGGTCAAATGCCCGCTTGTTGTGGAAAACCGCCACCTGCGTCACCAGAGATATATCGCTGAACTCTGCCACTCTGCTTTCGTCTTTACTTCTCTAAGAGGTTTCTTTCGGGCATCACGATCCACAGCACGATGTAGAAGATCAGTCCGCTGAAGGCCGTGAAGAGTGTCAGGAAAGCGTATGCTACTCTTACCAATACGGGGTCGAAATCCAAATACTCAGCGATACCGCCACAAACCCCAGCCCATACTCTATCATTAGAGCGCATTAATTTCTTAGTCATAATCCTGAATTATTTAAGTTGTTAATATCTGTCGTATTGTTATACCTATTATTATCGTTATGATCGTTACCCGACTGTCTGGCGATAAACCACTTACCGAGTCCGATACAGAAGACGAGAGCACCGATGCCGAAGCCTACCTCACCTGCCACGATACCGAGGAAGATGGCGAGTCCCACGCCTGTGAACATCTGTCTGATACCAGTCTGATATTCGCTCTTGCTCGCCGGATCCTGCTTCTCCTTCAGCAGCTCGTCGGGTATCGGCTGTCCCTTCTCCATCGCCATCTGAGCCAGCTTCAGGCGTTCCTTACGGTTTCTGTTGATGAAGTAGAACACGGCGATAATGATCAATATCGGTGCCAGGACGAACATGATGAAGATAATAACGGCAGCGAAGAACATGCCTGCTATGGCATTCTTGTCGAGATCACCGAATATCTTTTCCAAGAGACCATCCACGTTATCGTCGCTATAGATTCTGACGCGTGAGCCACCCGACTGTACATCTATGACAGTGGAGTCAGCAACGGCAGTGGTGTCAGAAAAGGCTTCGATTGCGTCTTGATTGTTTTTAGTAGAGTCCACCTGCTCCGTACGGGGCGAATGGCGGTGCCTCTGTGCAGCAGCGTCAGCATTCATGCTGAGCGTGAGCACCATTGCGATTACGAATAAATACTTCTTCATATCTTTACTACTTTAAATATACCTTTTTTATTTCTTATTTGTCTGTTTGACGAAACAAATCACAAATTAGTTGCAAAGATAGTAGTTTTTCCCATATTTTTTATAATTTTGTCCCCCAAATGATGCAATTACCCGAAGAATTTATCCGAGAAGCCAAGCTGCTGATGGGTGAAGAGCGCTTTAACGGCTTTATGGAGGCTTTCAACGAGGAAGCTCCCACCAGCATCCGCCTGAACCCCAAGTTCAACCTTGGAGCCAGACCTCAACATGCTGTTCCCTGGTGCGAGGAAGGATTCTATCTGGAGGGGCGACCTCAGTTTACCTTCGACCCGCTTTTCCATGCGGGCTGTTATTATGTACAGGAGGCTGCCTCGATGTTTGTCACCCATGTGCTCAGACAGTTCATCCAGGAGCCTGTCGCCATGCTCGACCTCTGTGCGGCCCCTGGCGGGAAATCCACGGCAGCCCGTAGTGTGTTGCCAGAAGGCAGTGTGCTGGTGAGCAATGAACCCATCCCTACTCGTGCTCAGATTCTTTTGGAGAATATCACGAAATGGGGATTGCCCGACTGTGTGGTCACCAACAATTATCCGCGCGACTATCGTAAGGCCAAGCTGATGTTCGATGTCATCCTTTGCGATGTGCCCTGCTCGGGCGAAGGGATGTTCCGCAAGGATCCTGCCACCATCGGCGAATGGAGTCTGCAGAACGTAGAGAAGTGCTGGCGCCTGCAACGTGAGATTGTCGCCGATGCCTGGGCGTGTCTCAACCCCGGCGGCATCCTGATCTATAGTACGTGTACCTTTAATACCAAGGAGAACGAAGAGAACGTGCGCTGGATCATCGACACCTACGAGGCAGAGATACTGGAGATTCCCACCCAACCGGAATGGCACATCACGGGTTCTCTGCTTGAAGGTTTCGATGCCCCCGTCTATCGTTTCATCCCGGGCATCACGCAGAGCGAGGGACTGTTTATGGCGGTATTCAGGAAAAGAGGTGAGAGGAAAGAGGTGAGAGGTAAGAGAAGTGTTTTGCAACAGGTGAAGGGTTTGAACGTCCTTCCACCTCCCATTTCTGACGTACCATCCACAACTATCGACCTCCCCTACTCCGAAGCCCTGAAATACCTGCGCGGTGAGGCGCTGACACTACCTGCCGACACCCCTCGGGGCATCGTTAGCGTCGCCTATAAGGGTTACGCGCTGGGGCCTGCGAAGAACATCGGCAACCGGGCCAACAACCTCTATCCGAAGCCCTGGCGCATCAAGACCACCCATCTCCCATCAGAAGAAATAAAAATCATAGATATACAATGAAACAGTATTTAGACATCCTCAATCGTATCCTGACAGAAG
>CACZTJ010000027.1 GCA_902784065.1 uncultured Prevotellaceae bacterium
AGGTACAACTTTTCCAGAAACCAACAAAACTTTTCGGCGTTTTTTTTCGATTTAATTGCAATATTTATGCACCTCTTGACACATGTCAAAACCAAAAATAGATTATACCTTATTATATATAATAGAATAAAATAAATATTTGGGGTATTTATCCATAGCCCTCCCTCCCCAAGAGGAGGGGACTGGACTTAGTTAATTTCTGATAAACATTTTGTTTTTCCAACAATTTGCAGTACCTTTGCACCTTATTAAATATAAGAGAACAAAATACATGTCAACGATATTACATATAGAAACCAGTACGGACGTTTGTTCTGTGGCCGTCTCAGAGGATGGACAGGTGATCTTCGATCAGGAAGACCACAGTGGTCCTAACCACGCGGAACGACTGGGAACGATGGTTGACGAGGCGCTCTCGTTTACCGACAACCACGCCATCCCATTCGATGCCGTTGCCGTGAGTTGCGGTCCCGGCTCTTATACTGGTCTCCGCATCGGTGTATCGATGGCCAAGGGTGTGTGCTATGGACGGAATTTGAAGCTGATTGCCGTTCCGACTCTGGAGCTATTGTGCGTACCAATTCTGCTTCGAGAGATTCCTGAAGAGGATGCATTGCTTTGTCCGATGCTCGATGCCAGGAGGATGGAGGTATATGCCGGCATCTATGACCGTGGTCTGAAAACCATCAGACCAATCCAAGCGGACATCGTGGAGGGAGAGACCTACAAAGAGTTCCTTGATAAGCGCCCCGTCTATTTCTTCGGCAACGGAGCCCAGAAATGCAAGGCTGCTATAAACCATCCGAATGCCCATTTCATAGAGAATATCGAGCCACTGGCAAAATGGATGCAGCCACTGGCTGAGAAACGATTCCTCAATGAGCAGTTTGAAGATGTGGCTTATTTCGTGCCCTTCTACCTAAAGGATTTCGTGGCCAAAATGCCTAAGAAACTGCTGTAAACTAAGAGTAAGAATTAAGGATTAATAGATAAATAATGAACATCAAAGGATTAGATTACAACACACAGCGTGAGAAGCTGATTATGCCCGAGTATGGACGGGAGATCCAGAAGATGGTGGAATATGCCTGTGAGCTTCCCACCAAGGAGGAGCGTTTGAAGTGCGCCAAGGCCATCATCCGACAGATGGAGACCAAGAATCCCCAGCTCAAGGAAAATGCCGACTTTGAACAGACCCTTTGGGATCATCTGTATCTGATGAGTCATCGAGAATTGGATATCGACTGGCCCTACGACGTATCGGAGGCTGACAAAATCCTCAGTAAGCCAAATCCCATTCAACCACCGAGGGATGAGCTCAGACTGCGCCACTATGGCAAGTTGATAGGTAAGCTTTTCGAGCAGCTCAAGACGATGCCTGCCGGTGAGGAGAGAGATGCCTTGACCTACTATACCGCCAACCAGATGAAGCGTGACCTGATGAACTGGGGACACGGTTCGATGGACGATGAAAAGGTGGCAAACGATCTGGCGCATTATACTGACGGCATCATCCAGTTAGACTTGAATGCCTTCAAGTTTAATAAAGTGTCAGCTACTGACGACAGCAAGAAGAACAAAAAGAAAAAATAACCCAGAATGGCATCATTCATCATCGAAGGCGGACATCTGCTAAAAGGCACCATCATCCCGCAGGGCGCGAAGAACGAAGCACTGCAGGTGATCTGTGCCACCCTGCTGACTCATGAAACTGTGACGATACAGAACATCCCTGACATCCGAGACGTGAATAATCTCATTCAGTTGCTGAGCGACATCGGCGTGAAAGTTTCGAGGAGTGAGGAGTGCGGAGTGAAAAGCGAGAATACCTATTCATTTCAAGCAGACAATCTTAACCTCGACTACTTGGAAAGTGACGAGTTTGTAAACAAATGCGCTGAGTTGCGTGGTAGTGTGATGATGATCGGACCGCTGCTGGCCCGTATGGGTAGGGCAGTGATTGCCAAACCCGGTGGAGATAAGATAGGACGTCGCAGACTGGACACCCACTTCCTCGGTTTCGAGAAGCTCGGTGCCAAATTCAACCGCATCGAAGGTCGTGATGTCTATGAGATTGCCGCTCAGAAACTCAAGGGCAACTACATGTTGCTCGACGAGGCATCAGTGACAGGTACGGCCAACATCGTGATGGCTGCCGTTTTTGCCAAAGGTACTACCACCATCTATAACGCTGCCTGTGAGCCCTATCTACAACAGCTTTGTAAGATGTTGAACCAGATGGGTGCCAAGATTAGCGGTATCGGTTCGAACCTGTTGACCATTGTTGGAGTGAACGAGCTGCATGGTGCGACACACCGTATCCTGCCAGATATGATTGAAGTCGGTTCTTTCATCGGCATGGCTGCTATGTGCGGTGATGGAATCCGCATCAAGGATGTCTCGCTGAACGATCTCGGCATCATCCCCGATGCCTTCCGGAAGTTAGGCATCAAAATCAAAGTGGAAGGCGATGACCTTGTGATTCCTCGTCAGAAGCACTACGAGATACAGTCGTTTATCGATGGTACTATTATGACACTAGCCGATGCTCCTTGGCCCGGACTGACACCTGACCTCCTATCGGTACTCATCGTGGTGGCCTCACAGGCCAGGGGCAGTGTACTGTTCCATCAGAAGATGTTTGAGAGTCGTCTGTTCTTTGTCGATAAACTTATCGACATGGGGGCACAAATCATTTTGTGTGATCCGCACAGAGCTGTTGTTGTGGGACACGATCGGAAGATTACGTTACGTGGCGGCAGAATGACCAGTCCGGATATCCGTGCCGGTATTGCTCTATTGATTGCGGCTATGAGTGCTACAGGCACCAGTCGCATTGACAACATCGAACAGATAGACAGGGGATATGAGCATATTGAGGACCGTCTGAATGCTCTCGGCGCAAAGATTACACGTGGATGATAAAAAGAGAAGAGGTTTATAAGATAGGGCGGCTGGGCAAAACGCACGGTGTGAGGGGGGAGATATCTTTCCTGCTTGACGATGATGTGTTTGACCGTACAGATGCCGACTATCTCATCCTTGACATTGACGGGATCCAGGTGCCCTTCTTCATTGAGGAGTACCGTTTCAAAACCGACAGCAATGCCCTGATGAAATTTGATGGCATCGACACCCAGGAACGCGCCAGGGAGCTAACAGGTTGCGACGTATATTTCCCGCGTTCACTGGCCGACGAGGATGAGACCGATGTTTCATGGGCAGAACTGGTGGGCTATAGCCTCATCGACAGCAACACAGGGAAGGCCATCGGTGAGATCGCCGCTATTGACGATACGACCATCAACATCCTGTTTGAGTTGACCGACGGAAAGCTGATTCCCGCCTCAGACGAGCTGATACAACATATCGATACCAAACAACATCAAATAGAAATCAATCTGCCGGAAGGCATCTTAGAATTATGAAGAAAAAGCAAATAGCCATACTCGGTTCTACCGGGTCGATCGGAACACAGGCCCTGCAGGTCATTGAAGAGCATAACGACCTTTATGAGGTATACTGTCTGACAGCTAATAATAAAGTAGAGTTATTGGCCGAACAGGCACATCATTTCAACCCTGCTGCCATCGTAATTGCCAATGAGACACGCTACGAGGAGTTGAAGGCGCTGATGAGCGACCGCCCTGAGATTAAGGTCTATGCCGGTGCGAAGGCACTCGACGAGATTGTAGAAGCCAGTCCTATTGACATGGTACTTACTGCCATGGTAGGTTTCTCTGGTCTCAACCCCACCATCCACGCCATCAAGGCAGGTAAGACCATCTGTCTGGCCAACAAGGAGACTCTGGTTGTTGCCGGTGAGTTGATCCTACAACTCGCCCAACAATACCACACTCCCATCCTACCTGTTGACAGTGAGCACTCTGCCATCTTCCAGAGTCTTGTGGGTGAGGATCAGAACCCCATCGAGAAGATTCTTTTGACAGCCTCAGGCGGACCCTTCCGTTTGAAATCGATGGAGGAGATCGCCCATGTGACCAAGGCCGATGCCCTACGCCACCCGACGTGGGACATGGGCGCAAAGATCACTATCGATAGTGCTTCGATGATGAACAAGGGTTTTGAGGTGATCGAGGCCAAATGGCTCTTTGGTGTGGAAGCCAACAAGATTCAGGTGCTGGTTCACCCACAATCGATTGTCCACAGTGCTGTACAGTTCCAAGACGGTAGTGTGAAGGCTCAGTTAGGTGTACCCGATATGCGTCTGCCCATCCAATATGCTTTCTCATTCCCACAACGTTTACATTTGAGTGGGGAGCGTCTCGACCTGTTCAAGGCACAGCATCTGGAGTTCTTCGAACCCGACCTCAATAAGTTCCGATGTCTGGCTCTCGCTTTCGAGGCCATTAATAAAGGTGGTAACATGCCATGTATCGTGAATGCGGCCAACGAGATTGTCAACCGTGGATTCTTAGAGGACAAGTGCGGATTCCTGCAGATGGGTGACATCATTGCAGAGACCATGCAGCGCGCCACCTTCGACAAGGAGCCTTCTTACGACACCTACATTGCTACCGATGCCGAGGCCCGTCGTATCGCAACAGAACTGATGAATAAATAACAAATAAGATAAGGTAAAAAGATTATGGATATATTCTTAATTAGATTGCTTCAGTTCATGCTGGCAATCGGATTACTTGTGCTGCTCCATGAGGGCGGTCATTTCTTCTTTTCAAAGCTTTTCGGTGTACGCGTCGAGAAATTCTATCTGTTCTTCGACCCCAGCATCGGCAAGTGGGACGGTAGTATATTCAAATGGAAGCCAAAGAAAAGCGACACCCAATATGGTGTCGGTTGGTTGCCCCTTGGCGGTTATTGTAAGATAGCCGGTATGATTGATGAGAGTTTTGATACTGAACAGATGAAACAACCCGAACAACCCTGGGAGTTCCGTTCGAAACCTGCGTGGCAACGTCTGTTGATCATGATCGGCGGCGTGCTTGTTAACTTCCTGCTGGCTTTGTTCATCTACTCGATGATTCTCTTCTACTGGGGCGACACCTATATTCCTGTGAAGGATATGACTTATGGTATGAAGTTCAACAGCGAAGCCAAGCAATACGGTTTCAAGGATGGTGATATTCTGGTTGGCACAGACCAAGGTGCCTTTAAGGATTTCTCTGCTGACCTCTTCAGAGATCTCTCAGAAGCGAAGCGTGTAGATATCATCCGCAACGGCAAGTCCATGAGTCTGCAGTTACCAGGTGACATTAATCTGCTCGGTATGCTTAAGGCAGAGCCGGCCTTCGTCAGTCCCTTTATTCCGGCAGAGATAGACAGTGTGATGGATGCCTCACCCGCTGCCAAGATCGGTCTTCGGAAAGGTGATAAGATCATTGCATTGAACAACAAGCCTATCGACTCCTATAATGAGTTCACCAACCAGATTGGAATCCTGAGCGATATCATGACAGGGGCAAAGACGACGGCAGACAGTATGAAGCTGCGTACCGTTACCATGGTTGTTGCCCGTGAGAGCAAGACCGACACTCTGACTACGATGTTGACACCAGACCTGAAGGTTGGCTTCTTCGTTAAGAGTCTGGCAGGTATCTATAAGCCCGTCACTAAGGAATACGGTTTCTTTGAGAGTTTTCCTGCGGGTATCAAATACGGCTTCAATGTACTCGCCGGCTATGTGGGTGACATGAAATATGTCTTCACCGCTGACGGTGCCAAATCGCTAGGAGGCTTCGGTGCCATCGGCAGTCTGTTCCCCCCAATGTGGGACTGGTATATGTTCTGGAAGATGACCGCCTTCCTTTCCATCATTCTAGCCTTCATGAACATCTTGCCCATTCCTGCCCTCGACGGTGGTCATGTGCTATTCCTGTTCTATGAGATGATTACCCGTCGCAAGCCCTCAGAGACTTTCATGGTACGTGCTGAGTATGTTGGCTTCGGTATCCTGATTCTGTTGATGGTTGTAGCGAACCTGAACGACATTCTCCGCTGGTTAGGGTATATGTAACCATACTCCCATGTTGACGGTCATGATGACATTGTTTGCCATCGTCATAGTTGGCTATATGGCGGGCAAACTGGGCTATTTAGGCGGTGATTTTGACAGACAGTTGTCGCGACTGGTGATTAACATCACCTGTCCGGCACTGATTCTGTCATCAGCCATGACGGGTACATTACCCGATCGTCGTTTTATCCTGCCCCTGTTGCTTATCAGCGTCATTACTTATGCCATCCTTACAGGAGCCGCTTTCCTCCTGCCCCGTTACATGACCAAAAAGAAGGCAGACGAGGGTGCCATCGGCTTTGCCCTGATGTTCGGCAATGTGGGATTCATGGGCTACCCGGTAGTGGCCTCAATCTTCGGACATGAAGCTGTATTCTATGCCGCCGTTCTCAATGTGGTAAACACCTTTGCCGTGTTCACCATCGGATCTATACTGATTACAGGAAAGAGCGAAGTGGAAGGAAGTCACTTCCAGAAGAAAGTGCTCTACTCCACTCCAATGCTTGCAGCCTATTTGACGATGGCGATTGTGGCACTTGAAATCAACAACATCCCTGAAGTGATTAGTCAGCCCCTGACTATGCTGGGTAACATCACCGTACCTGCCGCCCTGCTGATTATCGGCTCATCGATGTCGAATCTCCCACTCCGGTCACTATTAGGCAACGGCTCAGTCTATGCTACCACCCTGATGCGCTTAGTGGTGGTACCTCTGGCGATGTATTATCTGTGCCGTACCCTTGGCTTCTCAGAGACCGTGGTAAATATCAACACTGTTGTCATTGCTATGCCCGTTGCTACCTATGGCACTATTCTATGTCTGCGCCATGAGAAAGATGCCTCGCTGATGACAGAGGTAACCTTTATCACTACCCTTTGCTCGATGTTGACCATCCCCCTTTTGGTGATGTTCTTCTTGTAAGCAAGAGGTAGACAGCTCCTATGATCACATAGACCATCGACATTTGTAGGAGTGTCGGATGTAATCCTTCGACGCTGGCTTCTGGGAGAGAAGCCATCCATAAGAGCAGCAGGTTGAGGCTATCCACTATATATATTAATAGGTACGCGAAGGCGGGTATCAGCAACACCACCAGCGAGAGATATAAGATCAAAGTAGCGGCAGGTACCACTATAAAATTGGTCAGCAGAAAGTAATTAGAGAAACGCCCATAGTAATAGGCGATCAACGGAGCAACCCCTATTTGAGCAGCACAGGAGATTGCTACCATGGTCCACACCCATTTGAAAAGGCGATGATCAAGAAGAAAAGATTGCGACCATACCCTTTCAAATAAGGGATAGAATAACAAGATGGCCAACACAGCCATAAACGATAACTGGAATCCAATATCAAATAGTGACCTCGGATTAAACAGCAGCATCACGATAGCTGTAAAGGCCAATGTGTTCACCGACATCTTGTCCCGATGGCCTAGAGACAGCAGGGCATAAACTGTCAGCATGACGGCTGAACGCACTACGCTGGCAGACATACCCACCAAGAACACGAACAACCAGATACAAACGATGATCACTACCTGAGAAACCACCTGCCAACGTCGTCGGTTGAGTAGCAGAGAAAGTAACGTATAGATGATACCCAAATGCAGACCGCTCAGCGCCAGGACATGAGAGGCACCCGTCACGGCATAGGTCTCCTTCAGATCCTTTGTCAGTTGTGACTTATCTCCGAGTGACATAGCAGCCACCACCGCATAGACGCTACCATCGACCCCAGTCTCAGACAACCGATCTAACAGCTTCGCTCGTTGTGCCAGAAAATAGGTTTTTGAACGGTCAAGTCTTGATACCTCTAGCGATTCATGTTGAGCTCGTTGCATCAACACGGCTCCTAACGCCACAAAGCACAATGTGATGACCGCCGACTGGAATTGCGCATATCTCCATAGGCAGAACGCGATCAGAACTAAAACCGCTAATAAAGGATAAAGCGGAAAGGGCACAACCACATACTTAGCAATGACAATTCCTGCCATCAGACTGACGGCTATCTTTACCAGAGGCGCTTTCTCAGATAAATTGTTTCTCATACGATTTTTGATTAACTGGTTGCAAAGATACAACTTTCTGTCTAAAAAACATAACATTCTTAAAGAAATTTGGTATTTCGCCCGATTTACACTATCTTTGCAGTCGAAATGGAAGTTATTAGTATGCCCATGTGGGCGTGGATATTATTTTATGTATTAGTGCTGATCATGCTGATAATCGACCTGAAATCGTTCAGCAGAAAAGGTCAGCATGAAGTAAGTGTTTCCGAAGCTCTGAAGATGACAGCCATCTGGATAGGGGTATCCCTGATTTTCTGTGGTGGCATTTGGCTCTATGAAGGTGATGACGAGAAGGCCATGGAGTTCCTGGCAGGTTACCTGATTGAGAAATCACTGTCGATGGATAACCTTTTCGTATTTCTGATGCTCTTCTCCTTCTTCGGTATCCAACGGAAATATCAACACGAAGTTCTTTTCTGGGGCATTTTCGGTGCCCTGGTACTGCGTAGTATCTTCATCTTTGCTGGTACCGCCATCATCCATCAGTTTGAATGGATCCTCGGCGTGTTTGGCGCTTTCCTTATCTATACAGGAATCAAGATGTTCAGCCATCAGGACGACGAACAGGTGGATCCCTCAAAGAATATCTTCGTAAAACTCTTTAAGAAATTCTTCCCCGTGACCGACCAGATGCACGATGACAAGTTCTTTATCATTGAGAACGGCAAGCGTCTGGCCACTCCACTGTTTATTGCCCTGCTCGTGATAGAGACCACCGACGTGGCTTTTGCTGTTGACAGCATCCCGGCAGTCTTCTCCGTCAGTCGTGATCCGTTCATCGTCCTGACGAGTAATGTGTTTGCCATCCTCGGTCTGCGGGCGCTCTATTTCGCCTTAGCTGCCGTAGCCAAATACTTCACCTATCTGAAATATGGTCTTGGCATCATTCTCAGTTTCGTCGGTATCAAGATGCTGTTGGAGGTAACCTGTGATATCAAAGTGCCAACTACACTCTCTTTAGTTTTTATCTTTAGCGTATTAGTTCTCTCAATGGGACTTTCTTATATCATTTCAAACCATCATAGTCATGGAGATTAGCAATTACACAAACGACGCATTAGAGCTGCTGAAGGAGTTGATAGCCATCCCTTCGGTGAGCCGTGACGAGAAGAATGCCGCCGACAAGCTGGCTGAGTATCTGAATCGCTGGAACCTTCCCTTTGGTCGTGAAGGAAACAACTTATGGGTGGGTTGTCAGGATTGGGACAACAACCGCCCCACCGTCATGCTGAATGCACATATTGACACGGTGAAGCCTGTTGCCTCATGGACCCGTGATCCCTATACCCCGACACAGGAGGGAGATCTGCTCTATGGTCTTGGATCCAATGACTGTGGTGGTGGGCTTGTGGCCTTGCTCCAGACCTATCGTATCATGCTCCAACGCCCCCGCAATTACAACATCCTTTGGGTGGCATCTGCCGAAGAGGAGGTTTCTGGCGCCGAGGGATTCAGTCGGGTGTTGCCCTTATTGCCCAAGATAGATGTGGCCATCGTCGGTGAGCCCACAGGGATGCAGCCAGCTATTGCTGAAAAGGGACTGATGGTGATCGACGGTTATGCATATGGCAAGTCGGGACATGCTGCAAGGAACGAGGGTGTGAATGCTATCTACGAGGCACTCGACGATCTGGTATGGCTGCGCGATTATAAGTTCCGCAAAGAGAGTCCGCTGTTAGGGCCTACTAAAATGACGGTCACCGTCGTTGAGAGTGGAACACAACACAATGTGGTTCCCGACACCCTGCATTTTGTGATCGATGTGCGTACCAATGAGTTCTATCAGAATGAATTCCTCTATGAGTTCCTGAAGAAGAAGATGAAGAAATGTGAACTACGTCCCCGTTCATTCCGTCTGCACTCCAGCAGCATCCCACAGGATCATCCGATCATCCGCAGATGCCTGGAGCGTGGCATGCAGCCCTTCGGGTCACCCACGTTAAGCGATCAGGCCCTCATGCCATTCCCCTCATTCAAGTTAGGGCCTGGCGAGTCAAGCCGTTCACATTCAGCCGACGAATTCATTAAGATATCGGAGATACAACAGGCGATAGAGACCTACGTCTATCTATTAGAAGGGCTGGCTATCTAGCAAGCCAGCCCTCTGGGTTCAGTTTATCATTTCCACGTCGCAACTGGAACTGCATCACACCTTCGGAGCCTAAGCGTCCGATGGTCTGACGCGTACTTACTTTCTGTCCACGACTGACACTCACCGATGCGAGGTCGCAATATACCGACAGATAGTTTCCATGACGGATAATCACCACCGTGGTTCCAGAATAACCAAAGACTGCACTTACCTCACCATCGAAGATGCAACGCACCGGCGAGCCAGGTTGTGCCTTGATATCAATACCTTTCTTATCGAGCGTGACATGACCTTTCACATCCGTCACATGATTCGTACCAAAATGGTGCACGATCTGGTAGCTGCCAGTGACAGGCATGGGCAGACGGCCACGGTTACTTTCAAAATTACCGCTCAGTCGCATATCCTCTGAAGATACGGTATAAATAGGTTCTGCCGACTTCTTGGCAGCAGCAACCTCCTTCTCGTGAGCCTTTGCTTCCTCTTTTGCCTTACGTTCTGCAGCTAAGCGAGCCTTCTCCGCCTCACGGGCAGCTCGTTCGGCAGCGGCTTTCTCCTCGGCACTTTTCTTGGCAGCAGCTCTTGCCTCAGCCTTTGCTTTCTCCTCACGGGCCTTGGCCTCTGCAATCCTTCGGGCATTCTCACGGGCAGCAGCCTCAGCCTCAGCTTTCTTCCTTGCTAACTCCTCCGCCCGTTTCTTGGCAGCCTCTGCCTCAGCCTTACGTTTGGCCTCAGCCTCAGCACGCGCCTTAGCACGGGCTATCTCCTCGGCAATCAGTCGGTCGATCTGGGCATTCAACTCAGCATCACGTTTCTTCTGCTTATCAATGATACTGATGATGGTCTTCTGCTGTTTCTTCAGTGAGTTGACCACCTTTTCCTGTTCAACCTGCTTATTCTCTAATGACTTCCTCTCCTGTTCACCACGATAGAGCAGATCGTTCTTCTGCCGTTTCGAGGTTTTCAGTTCCTCAAAAGCCTCCGTCACCTGTGCTTGCATAGCCTCCACGGCCTCACCCTGTGCCTTCTGATAAGCCGCATACTCACGGACAAAACGCAGACGACGGTACATCTGTGAGAAGTTCTTCGCACTAAAGATAAACATCATCTGACTCTGGATGCTACGGTTACGGTGCATATAGCGCATCGACTTCATGAAACGCAACTTACGCTCATCGAGTTCATGTTCCAACACTTTCAAATGGGCCTGTAGCACATGGATATTGACGTCGAGTCGGGTGATATCTCCACGGATGGTGTCAATCGTACGACGCTTATCGGCAATCTCGTTGTTGATGACCATCAGATTCTGCAGACGTTTCTTCACATCCTGTTCGTTAGCTCGCAGACGGCGCTCTTGTTCCTTAATCTGCTGACGAACCTGAGCCTGTTCGTTCTTCAGACTGTTTACCGTAACAGGAGTGGTCTTTTTGGTAGAAGATTTACCAGACTTACTTGTTGTAGTCTTCTTATTCGACTTCTGAGTCTTAACAGTTTTTTTTGAATTACCTGATTTGCTTGTGACGGTTGTCTTCTGCCCAGCAGACTTTTTCTTAGTCTGTTGGGCTGGAGCTGCTGCCACCAGGCAAGCCAAGATCCAGAATAACAATATTCGTTTCACGTGTTATCTATCCAAATTTAAAGAGACATGAAACGACGTAAGATTTCCTCAACCGACACCTCCCTATACTTATTAGAGATCTCCGTACGGGGTTCCCACTCCGTATCAGAACCGACATGATTCAATGTCATGCCGAGTTTCACTTCCTTACCACTCGTAGTCAGGGTGATTGTATGCTTATGGGGGAACTGGGTCTTGTTCAGAAGCTTGAACTGATCGTAATCCCAATTAAATTGAGAATTACCATTCACCCTATCCTTATACATAATATTAGCCATCTTGATCTGAGCCGTATATTTATCCGCCAACCAACTGTAATCCAGCTTTGAGGATTCCAGGCTGAGAATCATGTTCTCACCCATCTCAACCACATTATAAGGACCTGTTCCCTTCTCCTTCGGACTATTTAAGCTCACATTCTCTGGCACGAAAAGCTCATTCCAGAAAAGCGACTGGATTGTGTTGAAATCCACACCGCTATTACGCAGGAAGTCAACAGAGATCCAGGGCACCTTGATATACTGTTTGTTGATACGGTCCATAATGAGCACATAATCCTTTGTCATCTCAATACGACCAGCCTCTACGAAACCGAATGCCATCAACTGCAGACGGATGACATCATGACGTCGCATTCTCAGGTTACCAGTCAGTGTCAGTTTCTGTGGTCCATACTCAATAGAGAACTTCACCTTTGATGTCAGGAACTTACCCGTTTGGGCATTCTCCTGAACACTTGAGACAAAATTGCCCTTGTTAATTGTTATCTTAGGCTTCTCTGTGACTGTCTTGTGCGACTTACAAGATACGAACACTAACGGCAAAGCCAAAACAGCGACTTTTACGATACTGAGCAGTTTCATTCTTTAATATACTTTTTTTGTTTGATTTTCTTTTGGAGCAACTGATCCTCAGGCTTCTTCTGCTGAGCATCACGCCAGAGTGAGAGGGCACGTTCCATATCCTTGTTTAAGGCATAGATATCACCCGCATGTTCTATGATTACTTCATTACCAGGTGCATCATCACCCATGTTCTGTAATGCCTGATCAATATAAATCTTTGCTTCGGAATAACGCTTCTGCATGAAGAGAATCCAAGCATAAGTATCAAGGTAGGTGGCATTCTTCGGCTCTGCCTTCACCGTCTTAAAACTCATGCTCTCAGCCGTGTCGAGCCGTTCTCCCCTTTCACTGAGATAATAGGCATAATTGTTCAGACAACCGATATTATCATCCTTCCACTGCAGACAGGAATCATAAGCGGCAAATGCCTCTTCTGCCAGTCCTTTCTGGTGAAGAATATCACCCATCACAGCATAGAAGTCAGACACGATGTAGGGATCGCTGTCATCAGCAATCACGTCAATACCGTTCTGGAAGGCTGATAAGGCATCATCCAACTGATCACGCTTATAGTAGGCGATACCCTGATAATAATAGAATGCCATCTCGTCAGGGTTATACTGACGGGCATCCTGACACAAGGCGATGACCCGATCCAAATCCTCATCCTCCCAGGCATAGCCCACCAATTGCAGACGGGCAGCAGCCTGATCCGGCGCTATTTTCAGCACCTGTTCCAGCACTGGGCGGATGCTGTCCTTCGGCATCTTCTTCGCACTCATATACGAGGCACAGAAGAATGCCATGTCAACCTCTGTCTGAGGTTGGGCGAGTATCTTCTTGAACAGTGTCAGCACCCGTGTAGTATCACCACTGATCTCGCTGGAGGCAATCTCCTGACGCAACAGATGCACTTTCTCCTCGGAGGTCGCGTTCTTATTCAACAGCACCCGCTCCGTAAGGGAATCAGCCACAGCTTTTTCGCCTTGCGACTGATAATAGGTGCGCAGCGACATCAGCACACGGTTGTTATCTGGTTCCTGATCCAACACTTGATGATAGGTGTTCAGCGCCTTCTTTGTCTGTCCGTTCATCATCAGCGACTCACCATACATAGCCAGATAGTTCAGATCGTTAGGGAACTGCTTGGCAAGCGCCTCCATCTCGGCAACGGCAGCTTTCTTATCACCCATCCGTGAATAAATCTCACGCTTGGCGAGGGAGAGACGTTCACTCTTCCCGTCAACGGTTTCCATACGGTTCAACACACCCACCGCCTGCTCATAGTCTTCCACCTGCTGATACAGTTGGAACAACATCTCAAGTATGTCCTCGCGATCCTTGTTACGGGCATAGATGCCTTCAAGCACAGGTATCGCACTGGCATAATCCTGCTGGTGGACATAACTCTGTGCCAAGGTCTCCATATAGATCTCGCTCTCAGGATCGAGGGCTGCAGCACGCTTCACGCACTCCAAAGTTTTCTCAGAGTCCTTCAGGAGCGAGTAATACTGACCGAGGAAGAAATACACCTCCGGAGCATCAGGATTCAGTTCCTGGCAATGACGCAACAAGTCGAAGGCGGCATCATTATTACCCTTCTGCCGCTGAATCATCGCTTCCATAAAGAACTGGTCGAAGGTCCTTTGGTTCGTTTGCGCCAAAGAAGTGAGGACAGAGCAGTATAAAGTGAGGAGGATCACTCCCACTTTCAACAACCACCTTTCCTTACGACTGTCTTTCATTATTACGCTTCTCACTTTCTAATTTCTCTATTTCACGCCAGTATGACCATAGCCACCTTCACCACGCTCCGTCTCGTCAAGCACTTCCACAGGCACAAATTGTCCCTGCTCATGACGGGCAATGATCATCTGGGCGATACGCTCACCATCTTCCACTACAAAATCCTCCTGCGAAAGATTGATCAGCACAACACCTATCTCACCACGGTAGTCGGCATCAATGGTACCAGGCGTATTCAATACTGTGATACCTTTCTTCAGTGCCAGACCACTACGGGGGCGCACCTGGGCCTCATAACCTACAGGCAGAGCAATGTGCAGACCCGTCGGAATCAGTCTGCGCTCTAACGGTTTCAACGTGATAGGTACATCGATATTTGCACGCAAATCCATACCGGCACTCTGAGGTGTGGCATATTGCGGAAGGGGCTGATGACCCTTATTGACAACTTGTATTTTGAGCATGAGCTTTAAAATTTCATTTTAATTCACGTGCAAAGGTAGCACTTTTACGGCAGATAATGCAGAGTAAAGAGATTATTTTTTCATTTTTTCGTTAATTTCTGCGAAATCTGTGAAATCTGCAGTTTATTTTCGTACCTTTGCACTATGATTATGATGAATTGGCAACAATTGATTTCAAATAAGCGACTGGGGCAGGAGCACCGCCATCCAGAGCGCCACGACGACCGCACGGAGTTCAAACGCGACTACGACCGTCTGATTTTCTCCGCACCTTTCCGTCGTCTGCAAAACAAGACCCAGGTATTCCCACTTCCTGGTAGCATCTTCGTCCACAACCGTCTGACTCACTCCCTGGAGGTGGCCAGTGTGGGCATGTCATTAGGTAATGATGTGGCTCAGCAACTGATCAAGCGCCACCCTGAGTTGAAAGACACCATGTTCCAGGAAATCGGGCAGATTGTCGCCACGGCATGTCTGGCTCACGACATGGGCAACCCGCCATTTGGTCATAGCGGCGAGAAAGCCATCCAGGCCTTCTTCACAGAGGGTGCCGGCAGCGAACTGCAACGGGAGATATCGCCGATGGTATGGAACGATCTGATCCACTTTGAAGGCAATGCCAACGCCTTCCGTCTTCTGACCCATCAGTACAAGGGGCGTCGCCAAGGTGGATTTGTCATGACTTATTCTACACTTGCCAGCATCGTAAAATATCCTTTCTCTTCTTCCGCAGCAGGCAAGAAAGGGAAGTTCGGATTCTTCGATTCCGAGAAAGCCATCTATCGCAAGATTGCCAATGAATTAGGCATTATATGCAAATCGGAGGTTGGAGAGCCCCTGAAGTACGCCCGTCATCCGCTGGTGTATCTTGTAGAGGCTGCTGATGATATATGTTATGAGGTTATGGACATTGAGGACGCCCATAAACTTAAAATTCTTTCATACGAAGATACCACCAAACTACTGTTGGGTTTCTTCGACGAAGATACTCAGGAAAAGATCCAGCAACGTATCATTGAAGAGGGCGTCACCGATGATAATGAAAAGGTGGTATATCTGCGTGCCTGTGTCATCGGAAAGCTCGAGAACGAGTGTGTGCAGGTGTTTGTTGATCATGAAGAGGAGATTCTCAGCGGCACCTTCGAGGGAAGCCTCATCGATCATATCAGTCCCATCCAACAAGCCGCTTATGAATGTTGCACCAAGTTGTCATTAAGGCGCATCTATAAAAGCAAGCCTGTGCTCGACGTCGAGTTGTCTGGTTACCAGATTATGCAGACCCTGATGGAGCAGTTTATCGGAGCCGCTGTTTATCCTGACCGTTTCTACTCGAAGCATCTGATCAGTCGCGTCTCCAGCCAATACGACATCGACGCCCCTGACCTTGAGACCCGTCTGATGGCCATCATCGACTATATCAGTGGCATGACCGATGTCTATGCCCTCGATGTCTATCAGAAAATCAACGGCATCTCACTACCTATTGTATAATATCCAAATTATTTGGATAATCACCCGATTATTTGTACCTTTGCAGCCGAAATGAAGAAACTGTATATTGAAACGTATGGCTGCCAGATGAATGTGGCAGACTCTGAAGTTGTGGCCTCCGTCATGCAGATGGCAGGCTACGAGACCACTGAGGAACTGAGTGAGGCTGATGCCGTGTTCCTCAATACCTGTAGTGTGAGGGATAACGCAGAACAGAAGATCTATCACCGTCTGGATGCACTCGACGCCGAGCGCCGCAAAGGTCACCAGATGATTCTGGGCGTACTCGGCTGTATGGCAGAGCGTGCCCAACAGGAGCTGTTAGAACAGCATCATGCCGACCTGGTGGCTGGGCCTGATGCCTACCTCTCCCTACCCGACCTCATCGCACAGGCCGAACTGGGCCATAAGGCCATGAACATCGAACTGTCAACCACAGAGACCTACCGTGACGTGGTGCCCCAACGCATCGGACTGGGTCATAAGATCGGAGGCTTTGTGAGTATCATGCGTGGCTGCAATAATTTCTGTCACTATTGTATCGTGCCCTATACCCGTGGCCGTGAGCGTAGCCGCGACCTGGAGAGCATCCTTCGTGAGGTGAGGGATCTGCGCGATCGTGGCTACAAGGAAGTGACATTGCTGGGACAGAATGTGAACAGCTATCGGACTGGTGAGCTGGATTTCCCTGCTCTCTTGCGCAAGGTGGCTGAGGAAGTCCCCTCGATGCGTGTCCGTTTCACCACCTCCCACCCCAAGGATATGAGCGACGAGACACTGCGAGTGATTGCTGAGATGCCGAATGTCTGCAAGCATATCCACCTACCAGTGCAGAGTGGAAGCGATCGTATCCTGAAGCTGATGAACCGTAAATATACCCGTGAATGGTATATGGATCGTGTGAATGCCATCCGTCGCATCATCCCCGACTGCGGACTCTCTACCGATATCTTTGTGGGCTACCACTCCGAGACGGAGGAGGATCACCAGTTATCGCTCTCGCTGATGCGCGAGGTGGGTTACGACTCTGCCTTTATGTTCAAGTACTCTGAACGTCCAGGAACCTATGCCTCGAAGCATCTGCCCGATGATGTGCCTGAAGAAGAGAAGATCCGTCGCCTGAACGAGCTCATCCAGTTGCAGACGGAGATGAGTGCCATCCAGAACAAGAAGGATGAGGGCAAGGCGTTCGACGTACTCGTGGAAGGCTTCTCAAAGCGCAGCCGTGAGCAGCTCTGCGGACGAACGGAGCAGAATAAGATGGTGGTCTTCGACAAGGGCTCTCACCACATCGGCGAGACGGTCCGCGTCCGCATCACAGGCTCTACCAGTGCAACACTATTAGGAGAATTAATATGAAGGAATTTTTAAATGTCTTGCGGCGATTCGTGCCGCCTTACAAGAAATACCTGGTGCTGTCGGTGGTGTTCAACATCCTCTCAGCCGTACTCAATATCTTCTCGTTTGCAGCCCTGATTCCTATCCTGCAGATCCTCTTCCAGACGAGCGATGCAGAGACGGCCACCGCCCTGATGGCATGGGACTGGGGGAACATCCAGGGGGTGCTGATGAACAACATGAACTACTATGTGAATGGGCTCATCGACCAGTTCGGACAGACCACCACCCTACTTCTCATCGGCTTGTTCCTGGCCGTCATGACGTTCCTGAAAACGGGTGCCTATTTCCTTTCTGCCGCCACAATCATTCCCATCCGTACAGGCGTGGTACGCGATATCCGCAACCAACTCTACCAGAAGATCACCTCCCTGCCACTCGGTTTCTTCTCTGAGGAGCGCAAGGGCGACATCATTGCCCGTATGAGTGGCGATGTGCAGGAGATTGAGAACTCCATCATGGCCTCACTCGAGATGCTGTTCAAAAACCCCATCCTCATCGTCAGCTATTTCGCTGCCCTGATCTTCATCTCTTGGGAGCTCACCCTCTTCACCCTCATCATCGTCCCCATCATGGGATGGTTCATGGGTTGGGTAGGTCGTAAGCTGAAAGCCCAGAGCATCAAGGCGCAAGGCCTTTGGAGCGACACGATGAGTCAGGTGGAAGAGACCCTTGGTGGATTGCGTATCATCAAGGCCTTCTGTGCGGAGGGCAAGATGAACCGTCGTTTCGACCGCATCAACTCTTCCTACCGCAACGACATCATGCGAGTAAACATCCGCCAGTCGTCTGCCCACCCGATGTCTGAGTTCTTAGGCACCATCATGATTGTCATCGTCCTGTGGTTCGGTGGCATCCTCGTCATCAATAACCACACCCTCTCTGGTCCTATCTTCATCTATTATATGGTGATGCTCTACTCCATCATCAACCCCCTGAAGGACTTCTCGAAAGCAGGCTATAACATCCCCAAGGGACTGGCCTCGATGGAGCGTGTGGATAAGATCCTGATGGCAGAGAACAATATTCAGGAGCCTGCCAATCCCAAGCACATCGCCAGCTTCGAGCATCAGATCGAGTTCCGTCATGTGTCATTTAAATACTCAGAACAGTGGGTGCTGCGCGATATCAACCTCGTGATTCCCAAGGGCAAGACCATCGCCCTCGTGGGACAGTCTGGTTCAGGCAAATCCACCCTCGTGGATCTCATCCCCCGTTATTACGACGTGCAGGAGGGTGAGGTGCTCATCGACGGTATCAACGTGAAGGATCTGGGCATCCACGACCTGCGCCAACTCATCGGCAACGTGAATCAGGAGGCCATCCTCTTCAACGACTCCTTCCGCAATAACATCTCCTTCGGTGTGGAAAATGCCACCCAGCAGCAGATTGAGGAGGCTGCGAAGATTGCCAATGCCTACGACTTCATCATGCAGTCGGAACAAGGCTTCGACACGAACATTGGCGATCGTGGCGGACGCCTCTCAGGTGGTCAGCGCCAGCGTGTATCCATCGCCCGTGCCATTCTGAAGAATCCCCCGATCCTCATCCTCGACGAAGCCACCTCAGCCCTCGACACGGAGAGCGAGCGACTGGTTCAGGATGCCCTTGAGCGACTGATGAAGACACGTACCACCGTGGCCATCGCCCATCGTCTGAGCACGATTAAGAATGCCGACGAGATCTGCGTGATTCACGACGGACGCATCGTGGAACGTGGCACCCACGAAGGGCTGCTGGCCCAAGACGGCTATTACAAAAAGTTACACGAAATGCAGAAGTAATTTTTGCAAATAATGAGGCAGAGGTTACTATATTTGATGAAGGTGTATATACTGACGGTAGCGATCTTTATCGCCGCCAAGTTGGTATTTATGCTGGCTAACTATGAGGG
>CACZTJ010000028.1 GCA_902784065.1 uncultured Prevotellaceae bacterium
GTCGAGACCGCCAGTTCGGTAGTTCACATCCAGATTGTTCGTCAGTGTGTGCCCATACTGATAAACGCCACCGAGGTTATCCTCAAAACTCAGGCCCTCGCCCTGTGCCTTTTTCAGCGTGATGCGCACGACGGCCTTCACCGAGGCGGCATAGCGAGCACCTGGGTTCTGCACCACATCGACGTGCTGAATCTGGTCGGAGCGCAGACGCGAGAGTTCCTTCATGTCCTGCACCCGTCGACCATTGATGTACACCTCGGCATCGCCTCGTCCCAGCACCTTCACGCCGCCGTCGCGCTCTGCTTCAAGCGAAGGAATCTTCGAGAGCGCATCGCTTATGGTTCCGGCCTTTTCCAGTATCGTTCCGGCTCGCCTTTTACACGCGTTTTAGGCAGGCGTCCTTTTACCACCACGCCACTCAATTCCTGCGTCTGGTTGAACCACATGGCCGTGTCCTTAGAAAGGCTATCATTTAATGCCTGTCCCTGAACCGTCACACTCATCATCATTGCAGCTATCAAAGCTGTCATTTTCAAACTAAACTTTTTCATTTTTGCAAATAATTAAATGTTTGCCAATTGGACACAGAAAATCCATAAAAAAGTTGCAATCCACCCCATTTCTGGGATGAATTGCACATTTTTGTGATAAATGGTACGATTTAGCGAGTGAAAAGCTGAATAAATTCGAGCTTTTCCGAGCGTCAGCACTATCGAGCGAAGCTCAATGGGATTATAATACTTTCTTCGCTCCGGGAATCAGTTTTACCAGCCAAGTGAGCACAAACGAACAAATGGTGGTAATAATACCGATAAATATAAACTTGCCGAAGGCTCCCATCCAGATGCCGTCGGTGGTATGTTGCAGAACGATCATCAGCAGCAGATGGAAGATGTAAGCACCATACGACTGGGCTGCACACCACTGCCAGAATTTACTGTCACAATTGCCATATTCGCGGAACAGCCAAAGCAGTCCGAAACAGATGAAGACGCAAAGAAGCGATTCGTAGATGCCAAACCACTGAGCGACAAAGTCGTTCCATGCTCCGCCATCGCGTAGATAGATACCCAATGCTAAAGCACATCCTAATACAAGTGATATGGCTCCTGTAGTATTACTCATCTTTTCGAGCAAGGCAAACCGACGAGCTAGAATGCCGATAACGAACATCATGACGTATTGCAGATAGTGGGCGGGCTCCATCGGTAGCGGGATGATACCAAAGGGCCAGATCCAATGATCCTGCGGGCTGACCTGACGGATGAGATAACTGCCAATACCCATCACGCCGCCAAATATCAGCAGGCCGATGATGGTGGGCCTCGACGAACACTCGCTAGTGATTGGTTTGCAAAACTGGCGAATCAGGGCATAAATGAGACAGAACACCAGCAGACTCTCGATATACCACATGTGCCCAATCTCCGGTTTGCCTGATAAAACAGATATCAGTCCACCCATCACCAACAATGGGATTCCCAATCGGATCAGTTTCTTCTTCACAAACACCTTTGCTCCCTGTTTATCGAAACTCGTCGGCACGAAATAGCCTGATATCAGGAAAAACAGCCCCATAAAGAAGGCTGCATTGACTGAGAAGAAATGCCATATCCAAGGCATATATTCGGCTGGATTGCTGGGATGGTAAGCCCAGTCGCCACCATCGCCGTATGCCTGACCGGCATGGTGGAATATCACCAGCACCGTCAGGCACACCTTCAGATTGTCCAGATATAAAAGCCGTTTCATTCTTTGTATCCTAAATCGTATTGATTGTCTTTTGCATTATCTGTTTGACGTTGCAAAGATACAAAAAGTTTCAGGAAATACCAATTTTATATCTTGATATCTACACCTCCAATGAAATAAATGTGATGAATGGTTTGGTGGTCTTGCAGAATTGTATTACTTTTGCCGACTGTATGAACCAAGGTCACAAAGAAACAATTAGCATTCGTGTTATCAGCTGCGCTTTCATGGTGCTGGCGATAGCTATCTTCAAGCCCTTCGGACTCGAAGTGTGGCAATGGCAGGCGTATGTTCATTTGCTGGGTATCTTTGCATTAGGCATGGTCAGCTGTTTCCTGACGGAAATCATCTTGAAGTACTTTGTACGTATGCCCCGTTCTTACGATCGTGGCGTCAGTTATATCATCAGCCGCAATCTCCGCTTCCAATGCATCAATACACCGCTGGTGGCGCTGCTTATTTGCCTCTATCGCCACTTTGTGATGAGCAGTCTGGTAGAGGGCAACAAACTCTCTTTGAGTAATTATCTGGAGACATTGGCGATTATCGCCTTCCTCTCGTTCGCTATCGGACTCTATTGGCGATTCAAGTTCCGTAGCCGTTATCTGGCAGCAGAACTGGAGGAGACAAGACTGCTGAACGAGCAGCTGAAGAAATTGCAGGATTCAAACCAGGATTCGAAGATAACACTTGAGGGTAACACCAATGAGCATGTTACCCTCGAGATTTCAGACCTATTATATATTGAGGCTGTTGGCAACTATGTAAAGGTTTGCCAACTGCACGACAATGAGGTGCATACCAATATGCTTCGAGCCACGATGAAACAGATGGAGGACGCACTGCAGGCTTATCCCATGATTGTGCGTTGTCATCGTGCCTTTATGGTTAATCTCGGGCAGGTTGAACAAATCTCCTCTAATTCTCGCGCCATGCAGCTCGTGATACGTCACAGCAATGATGCCATCCCCGTATCGCGAAGCAATGTCAATAAGCTGAAAGAGCTGTTGGGATAGGTCATCTCTAAAATTCCAACCACGTCAGTTTGCGCCAGATGCCCTCCAGCGGACCGCGCTGATGACTGCTAAACCAGAAGCGGGCGAAGCAGTACTGGGCGATTACCATACCCAATCCTACCATCACGGCGTAGGTGATACCCAACTTGTAATAACAACCCAGACCGTAGCCGCAGAAGATGGCGCAACCGATGATGGACTGCAGCAGATAGTTGGTGAGACTCATGCGTCCAAAGATACAGAGGTGATGGAGCACACTCCGTACACCCTCGAAGGCATACCATGCTGAGACCACAGCTGAGACAATCATCAAGAGGATGATAAGGTTGTTGATGGGGTGGAGCCACATGTCGAGCTTCCCAAAGTCCACGAAACTCAGAATGATGACAATAGCAGCAGATAACATAAGGATTTGATGCCAGATTTGCAGATTACGTCCTGTGTTATAGAACAATCGCTGGCGACCTAACTGCATACCGAGGATAAAGAGACAAAGCAATTGTGTGAGTCGTCCGCTGAAGATATTGAATCGGAAATTCACTTCAAAGCCATAGCGCAGATTGATAAGAGCGTTCTCCCAGAAAGAGGCATGTTCGTGTGCATTGTTGATCTGTCCATAGAGTTCCCACATGGTGGAATGGTCTATCGTTATGCCAGTCAGCAGACAGTAAAGCTCCACGGGTTGGATAGCCAGTAATCCGATGATGCACCAAACTGCTTTCGACGGCAGATAACTGATGGGGATGAGCAGCAGGCCATAGCACGCATAGAGCATCAGGATATCACCATCATAGAATGCCACGTTGATGACGCCAAATAGGAAGAGCAGACACATACGCCAAGCGAAGCGTCCCGAGAAATTTTTGCCCTTCTGCTGCTGGTTGTCGTTCATGATGAAGAAACTCAGTCCGAAGAGCATGGCGAAGATGCCATACATCTTGCCTGAGAGCAACCAGGCCAGCACGTCGGCTACCGTCTGATCAGAAGGCAATGTATGGATGATGGTCTCCTGTGTAAAGATATTGAAGTGCTCTACGGAGTGATAGAGGATGATGCCAGCCACAGCGATTCCTCGCAGGGCATCGGCCACGTCGATGCGTGTATTGGGGAGGGAACGGGTCTTATACATTAGTATTATTTATATTGACGGAGGGCAGCGATAAGCTCGCTGTTCTCTGTCTTGGTACCAATGGTGATGCGGAGACAGTTCTGGCAGAGCTGCACACGTGTGCGGTTCCTGACAATGATACCCTGATCCACCAGATAGTTGTAGATGCGGGTAGCATCGTTCATCTTTGCCAGGAAGAAGTTGGCCTCTGTGGGATATACCTTTTCGCAGATGGGCAGTTCGATAAAGGCCTGCATCATGCGGGTGCGCTCCTGAAGCAGCACCTTGACCCACTCCTCAACGTCGATGGGGCGCTTCAGTGCCTCAAGTGCCTGCTGTTGTGTAAGGGCGTTTACATTGTAAGGGTATTTTACCTTGTTGAGAATATCAATAATCGCTTTCGAGGCAAAAGCCATACCCAAACGGATGGCAGCACAGCCCCAGGCTTTCGACATCGTGTTGAGCACAATCAGATTGGGATATTTGGCCAGATCGAAACGGAGGCTGCGCTGAGAGGCGAAGTCGCTATAGGCTTCATCGACGATGACGAGTCCCTCGAACTGCTCGATGACCTTTATGACCTCATCGCGGTTCAGGCAGTTGCCGGTGGGGTTGTTGGGTGTGCAGAGCCAGATGATCTTCGTGTGGTCGTCGGTAGCAGCCAGCAGCTTGTCGGCAGTGATCTGATACTGTTCGTCGAGCAGCACAGGGCGGTACTCCACATCGTTGATGTCGGCACATACCTTATACATGCCGTAGGTGGGCTCGATGGCTACTACATTATCCTTGCCTGGCTCGCAGAAACAACGGTAGGGCAGGTCGATGGCCTCGTCGCTGCCGTTGCCTAGGAAGATACAGTCGGCAGGCACGCCTTTCACCTTGCTGAGCTGGGCTTTGAGCTCGAGCTGCAGAGGGTCGGGGTAGCGGTTATAAGGCTGGTTGTAGGGGTTCTCGTTGGCATCGAGGAATACGCGTGCCTCCCGACCTGCATATTCGTTTCGTGCAGAACTATAAGGAGCCAGACTCCAAATGTTCTTTCTTGTTAATTCTTCTAAGGGTTTCATTTCAAACTTTTAATTCGTACCGTCATTGCGTTCTTGTGGGCATCGAGCTGCTCAGCTGCAGCCATCAGCTCTACGGCGTGCCCAATGCTATGGATGCCGTCGGCGGTGAGATGCTGGAAGGTGACCTTACGGCAGTAGCTGTCGAGATTCACACCGCTATAGGCTGTGGCATAGCCGTGAGTGGGCAGCGTGTGATTCGTGCCGCTGGCATAGTCGCCCGCACTCTCACAGGCATATTCGCCTAAGAACACGCTACCGGCATTGATGACCTTCGCAGCGAGTTTGTTGTAATTTTTGGTCTGTATAATCAGGTGCTCAGGTGCATAGGTATTCGAGAGGTCGATGGCCTCCTGCAGATCTTTGACAAGTACCAGACGGCTATTGTCGAGAGCCTTAGCAGCAATCTCCTTACGCGGCAGTTTCTGTAACTGACGGTTGAGTTCTGCCTGCACATCGAAAATCAACTGTTTGGAGTCGGTGATGAGCAGCACCTGAGAGTCGATACCGTGTTCGGCCTGTGACAGCAAATCAGCTGCAATGAACTTGATGTTGGCTTCCTCGTCGGCAATGACACAGACCTCTGAGGGACCTGCGGGCATGTCGATAGCAACATCGTGGAGGCTCACCTGCTGTTTGGCTGCCATCACGTATTGGTTGCCAGGACCGAAAATCTTATAGACCTTGGGAATCGAAGCTGTGCCATAAGCCATCGCGCCGATGGCCTGAACGCCACCAGCCTTGAATATCTTACTGACACCAGCAATCCGGGCAGCTACAAGGATGGCAGGATTCACCTTCCCGTCACGACCTGGAGGGGTGCAGAGCACAATCTCCTGACAGCCTGCAATCTTGGCAGGTGTGGCCAGCATCAGGACGGTAGAGAAGAGTGGGGCAGTGCCACCAGGAATGTAAAGGCCTACCTTCTCGATGGGTACACTCTTCTGCCAACAGGTGACACCCGGCTGTGTCTCCACCTTCTTGCCACGAAACTTCTGGGCCTCATGGAAGGCTTGGATATTGTGATGCGCCAGCATAATGGCAGCCTTGAGTTCTGTGTTTACCAGCTGTTCGGCCTCGTTCATCTCTGCCTCGCTGACACACAGTGAAGGCAGATCCACATGATCGAACTTCAGCTCATAGCCTTTCACGGCATCATCGCCACGACGCTTCACATCTGCCAAGACAGAAGCAACTGTCTCGTTCAGCTGTGATATATCCAGACGAGGGCGCTCAACAATCTTTGCCCATTCACTTCTCTCAGGATACCTAATTATATTCATAATATCATTTTCTCGATAGGGGTAACGAGGATGCCCTGAGCACCCATTTCCTTCAGTTTGCCAATGATCTCCCAGAACTGCTTCTGGTCGAGGACGGTGTGTACAGAGCACCACTCCTCATCAGCCAGAGGAATGATGGTGGGACTCTTCAGACCGGGCAGTACATCGATGATCTCCTGCAGGCGAGCCTTCGGCGCATTCATGCGCACGTATTTCTTATCCTCTGCATCCTTCACAGCCTTGAAACGGAACAGCATCTCGTCGAGGATCATACGCTTGTCGGCAGAGAGCTGCTTGTTGCCGATGAGAAGGGCCTCGCTCCACATGACGACCTCTACTTCGCGCAGATTGTTGCTTACGAGGGTGGAACCGGAAGAGACGATATCGAAGATACCATCTGCCAGTCCGATGCCTGGGCTGATCTCTACCGAACCTGTGATGACATGAATCTCTGCCTGGATGCCTTTCTCATCGAGAAAATGTTTCAGAATACCAGGGTAACTCGTGGCGATCTTCTTGCCATTGAACCACTGCACCCCCTGATAGTCGATCTCCTTGGGGATGGCAAGTGACAGACGGCACTTGGAGAAACCAAGACGAGAGACAATGTCGGCATCCTCGCCGCGCTCCACGAACTCGTTTTCACCCACCACACCAATGTCGGCAACGCCACTGGCCACACTCTGGGGAATATCATCGTCGCGAAGATAAAGCACTTCGAGGGGGAAGTTGGACGACTGCACCAACAGGGTGCGCTTAGAGGCACTGACCTTGATGTCAGCCTCTGCCAGCAGATTCATTGTGTCATCAAACAGACGTCCTTTTGATTGTACTGCTATACGTAACATAATCGTTAAAGTCTATATACATTATTTTATAATCGCGTGCAAAGGTACGAATATTCAGTTGAAAATCCAAAAAAAAACACTTAATCCGTGCTTTTATGGGCAAAATTAAGTAACTTTGCAACGTTTTTCGATATTTTATGCAGAAGATTGATGCTTTTCTTGAATAAATATTCGGTTGTGGTGGGGGGACTCATGCTCCTGGCCTCTTGTCATCAGCGACAGGAGCGGGTGGTGACGCCCTATGGATCGGTGCTCGACTCAGTGGAGGTGACAGAGGATTTTGACCTTCCCGACATCCAGACCAACGGAGAACTGATTGTTGCAACAACCAGTGGTCCTGATACCTACTATGACTATCGAGGGAAGCAGTTGGGAACGCAATATTTGATCTGTCAGCATTTTGCCGACTCGTTGGGTGTGAAACTGCGCATCGATGTCTGTCGTGACAGTGCAGAGCTGAAGCGCAGATTGGAGGATGGTGAGGCTGATCTGATAGCATGGCCCACTCCTGGACAGTTTGAGGTTGGGGCGGAGAAGCCTGAATTGGCTGAAGAGCTGGCACTCTGGTATCACCCCGATCGTATAGCTGCTGCGAAAAAGGAAGAACAGGAGTTGCTGACGGTGAAGAAGGTGCGTCGCCGTATCTTCTCACCGATGCTCGACAAGCGAGGTGGCATTATCTCTCATTACGATCAGTATTTCATCGCATATAGCCGTGATATCCGTTGGGACTGGCGACTGCTGGCTGCCCAGTGTTACCAGGAATCGACATTCGACCCGAAGGCGGTGTCGTTTGCTGGTGCAAAGGGGCTGATGCAAATCATGCCGGGAACAGCTGATCATCTGGGTGTGTCGCGCAGCAAACTCTATGAGCCTGAGGCGAACATCGCTGCTGCTACGAAATATATTGCAGAGTTGCAGCGCACCTTTGCAGATATCGGTGACCACTATGAGCGCACCAACTTCGTGCTGGCCAGTTATAACGGTGGGGCGCATCATATACGTGATGCAATGGCATTGGCAAAGCGTGATGGAAAGAATCCGCACCGCTGGAGTGAGGTGGAGCATTATGTGTTGCGATTGGCTCAGCCTCGTTACTATAATGATCCAATCGTGAAGTATGGCTATATGCGAGGATCAGAAACGGTGGATTATGTGGCGAAGATCCGTCAGCGGTATGCAGGGTATCAAGGCGTGAAGTCGCCTCATGTAGGCTTCCATCCCTCAAAACCAAGAAAGGCAGATCAGAGGAAGAAGAAGTATGATTTATAAATAAAAAATCCCGCCAACTGGCGGGATTCTTCTTATTTACTTCTGAACAGGGATCTTGTCCACTCTCTTCTGATGGCGTCCGCCTTCGAAGGTTGCAGTAAAGAACTCGTCCATAATCTTACGGGCCATATTGTTGTCGATAAAACGACCAGGCATCACGAGTACGTTGGCATCGTTGTGCTGACGGATGAGATGTGCAATCTCTGGGATCCAGCACAGACCAGCGCGTACCTGCTGGTGCTTGTTGAGTGTGATGCTGATACCCTCACCACTACCACAGATGGCAATGCCGGGATAAACCTCACCACTCTCGATACCTTCGGCCAAAGCGTGACCAAAGTCGGGATAATCGACACTCGCATCGCTCCATGTACCATAGTCCTTGTAGGGATACCCCTTTTCTTCAAGGTACTGGAGCACAAACTTCTTAAGAGCGAAGCCTGCATGATCGCAGGCTACGCCAACAGTTTTTACTTCCATTAGGCCAGCAGTTTCTTTACCTGATTGTACACATTCTCACCTGTGAAGCCGAGCTTCTCATCGAGCACCTTGTAAGGAGCAGAGAAACCGAAGCTCTCCAGACCCCATACACAACCGTCGGCTCCTACCAGACCTTCGAGGTTGACAGGCAGACCAGCTGTGAGACCGAACTTCTTCTTGCCTGCAGGCAGAACGCTCTGCTGATACTCCTTGCTCTGGCTGCGGAACAGACCCTCGGAAGGAACACTCACGATGCGGCACTTGATACCATCCTCGCGGAGCAGCTTAGCACCAGCCTCAAGCGTAGCTACCTCTGAACCAGATGCCAACAGGATCACGTCGTAGTTCTCATCAGAGCCCTTCACAACGTAAGCACCCTTAGTAGCCTGGTTGTAGTCATTGCCCTCGGGCAGCATGTCAATGTTCTGACGAGAGAAGATGAGGGCGGTAGGCGTATCGATGTTCTCCATTGCCATACGCCAGCATACGGTGGTCTCCTCAGCATCGGCAGGACGAACTACGAGTACAGAGTTCTTGCCGTGATGGTTCTTCAGCTTCTCCATCAGACGGATCTGTGCCTCCTGCTCAACAGGCTCGTGGGTAGGACCATCCTCACCAACACGGAAGGCATCGTGAGTCCAGATGAACTTCACGGGCAGCTCCATCAGGGCAGCCATACGAACGGCGGGCTTCATATAGTCAGAGAATACGAAGAAGGTACCGCATGCAGCGATTACACCACCATGCAGAGCCATACCGATACAGCAGCAAGCCATGGTGAGCTCAGCTACACCAGCCTCGAAGAAGGCACCAGAGAAGTCGCCACGAACGATGTCGTGAGTCTTCTTCAGGAAGCCGTTGGTGTTGTCAGAGTTGCTCAGGTCGGCTGATGCACAGATCATGTTGGGCACCTGCTCAGCGAGCTGACCCAGAACAGCTGCAGAAGCACTACGTGTAGCGCTGCCAGCCTTCTGCTCAACCTTACTCCAGTCGATCTTCGGAGCCTTACCGCTGAACCACTCCTTGAGCTGGGCAGCCTTTTCAGGATTAGCCTTCTCCCAAGCAGCCTTAACTGCGTAACGCTCTGCCACGATCTTCTTCAGTTCCTCAGCACGCTTTGCATACAGAGCCTTTACCTCGGGGAAGATCTGGAACGGATTCTCAGGATCAGCACCCAGGTTCTTCATGGTGTTGATATAAGCGTCGCCTCCGAGAGGAGCACCGTGAGTAGCACAGTTGCTCTCGTAGCTGCTGTTGTCAGCCTTGCGGGCACCCTTACCCATCACACAGTGACCGATGATGAGTGAAGGACGGTTCTTCTCAGCCTGAGCGCTTTCGATAGCCTTACGGATCTGATCGACATTGTTACCGTCGATCTTCTGAACGTACCAGCCCCAAGCCTCATATTTCTTAGCGGTGTCCTCACAGGTAACAACCTCAGTCTTGGTAGAGAGCTGAATGTCGTTAGCGTCGTAGAACATGATCAGGTTGTCGAGACCCAGGTTACCGGCAATACGACCAGCACCCTGTGAGATCTCCTCCTGAACACCACCGTCAGAGATATAAGCATAGATGGTCTGACCCATCACCTCCTCACCGAGACGAGCCTTCAGGAACTTAGCTGCGATAGCTGCACCAACAGCAAAGACATGACCCTGTCCAAGAGGACCAGAGGTGTTCTCAATGCCACGTGCAATCTCGCGCTCAGGGTGACCAGGTGTCACTGAGCCCCACTGACGGAGGTTCTTCAGATCCTCGAGGTCGTATTTGCCAATCAGAGCCAGCTGGCTATAAAGCATAGGAGCCATGTGACCTGGATCGAGGAAGAAACGATCGCGACCCTCCCAAGCGGGATTCTCGGGGTCGTAAACAAGGTACTCACTGTAGAGTGTGTTGATGAAATCAGCACCACCCATTGCACCACCGGGGTGACCAGACTTGGCTTTCTCAACCATAGAGGCAGCAAGGATACGGATGTTGTCCGCTGCCATGTTCATAATCTTGTTGTCGTTCATACTTAGTTGTTATTTAATGTTTAAAACTATTATTGATTTTGCGGGAATTTTAACCGTAAGGACACCTCTGTTCAACTTGGCATCCTGATACGCCTTTGGCGCAACCACGTTGGGATGCTGGAAATCGTTGAAGTCGTCGGCTTTCTTAGAGGTAAGGATGCGACCGCTGACAGTCTTGGCATTGAAGCCGGCGATGTTGAAATCGATGGTCTGATCCTTGTCGAGACTGACGTTGGTGATAGCAAGAACGATAGAACCGTCCTGTGTCTTAGCTGCAGATGCAGAGAGCAGCGGGCAGGGACGATAGCCTTCGTCCAATTCCTTTTTCTTCTCCTTGTAATAGCCCCTGCTGACAGCTACTACCTCACTCTCAAGGTCGAGTGGGAGATAGGTGGCTTCCTGGAACGGGGTGTACATCTCAAATACATGGTAGGTCGGTGTGAGTACCATGTGACCTGTACCTTCCTGATCGGTAAGGATCATAGACTGGAGCACATTGACTACCTGAGCGATATTAGTCATCTTCACACGATCGGTGTATTTGTGGAATACATTCAGGGAGAGAGCAGCAACAAAGGCATCACGAAGTGCATTCTGCTGATAGAGATGTCCAGGAATGGTACCAGGCTCCTCATCCCACCAAGTGCCCCATTCATCAACGAGCAGACCAATTTTATTCTCAGGATCTGCTTCATCCATGATTGCCTTGTGCTTCTTAATAACCTCCTCGATTTCGAGGCATTTAGCGAGTGCCCAGTAATACTGGTTAGTATCAAAATGAGTAGCAGAACCCTTAGGACCCTCCCAACCGGAACAGGTGTAATAATGCAGGCTGACGCCGTTCATCTGGCGCCCGATATTCTGCATCAGCACTTTGGTCCAGTTATAGTCGTAGTCGCTGGCACCTGAAGCGATGCGATACAGATGATTGTCACCTTGGTCGCGCAGATAGGTGTTGAACTTGCGGTATTCGTTAGAGTAATATTCTGGTGTCATGTTTCCACCACAACCCCAGGCTTCGTTACCGATACCGAAGTATTTCACCTTCCAGGCCTTCTCGCGTCCGTTCTGACGGCGCAGACGTGCCATAGGCGTATCACCGTCGGAGGTCATGTATTCTACCCACTGAGCCATCTCCTTGACTGTGCCAGAACCGACGTTGCCGCTAATATAAGGCTCACAACCCAGCATCTCACAGAGGTTCAGAAACTCATGGGTACCGAAGCTGTTGTCCTCGATGGTTCCTCCCCAGTTGTTGTTACGCAGTGAAGGACGTTGTTCCTTTGGACCGATACCGTCCATCCAGTGATAGTCGTCGGCAAAGCAGCCTCCAGGCCAGCGCATCACGGGAACTTTAAGGGCTTTCAAAGCCTCGAACACATCTTTACGATAACCTTGGATGTTTGGAATCTGTGAGTTTTCACCAACCCACAGACCGCCATAAATGCATGAGCCGAGGTGTTCGGAGAACTGTCCGTAAATCTCTCTGTTGATCTTGGCTCCAGCCTGATCAGCATGAATCGTTGCTTTCACGTTGTCAGCAATAGCTGGTAGTGTGAGAGCTGCAATAGAAATTGTGATGAATAGTCTCTTCATTGTTTTAACCTTGTTATATTAATAATACGGATAGGTGGGGGATTTCCCCCCCACTTATCCTTTAGCTTTTGTAATCAACTGCACTTTGTTCTACAGGCAGACAGCGCTTGTAGTTCTCGATATACTTCTCGAAACCGGCAACGTCTTCAGGTGTGGGGGCGATAGAGGTACCCGTATTACCTGCGAACACAACCTTCTCAAGATAGTCGGCGAGTGAAAGTTTGTTAGTATTATTCACAGTGTAACCAGCCAGCAATGCGATACCCCAAGCACCACCTTCACCAGCGGTCTCCATCACTGAGATGGGGCTGTTGAGGGCTGCTGCGAGCATACGCTGACCAACACCAGGTGTCTTGAAATAACCACCGTGACCAGTAATGCGATCCACCTTGATCTTCTCTTCCTTAAACAGGATGTCGTTACCGATCTTCAGCACACCGATGGCACCATAAAGGTGGGCACGCATGAAGTTAGCGAGATTGAACTTATCGTTGGCTGAACGTATGAACATGGGGCGACCTTCCTGCAGTCCAGTAACAGGCTCACCACTGACATAGTTGTAGGCCATCAGACCGCCGCAGTCTGTATCACCCTTGAGGGCCTCATTGAACAGCTTGCCATAAAGTTCGTTCATATCAACCTTGATACCAAGCAGTTGCTGATATTCTTTAAAGAGATTTACCCAAGCGTTAATATCGCTGGTACAGTTGTTGCAGTGAACCATTGCAACGAGAGAGCCATCAGGTGTAGTCACCATATCAATCATCTCGTAGGGCTTAGAAAGTTCCTTCTCAAGTACAATCATTGAGAATGAAGAAGTACCTGCGGAAACATTACCTGTGCGCTGCTTGACAGCGTTGGTGGCTACCATACCTGTGCCTGCATCACCCTCAGGAGGACATACAGGGATACCAGCCTTCAGATGGCCAGAGACGTCGAGCTTCTTGGCACCTTCGGGTGTGAGGAAACCAGCGTTCTCGCCAGCATTGAGTGACTTGGGAAGAATATCCAATAGTTTCCAAGAGAAACCCTTTGGTGCAATGAGTTTGTTAAATTTTTCAACCATTGTTGCATCGTAGGTCTTGGTCTTTGGATCTACAGGAATCATACCGGAAGCATCGCCAACACCCAGAACGAATTGACCTGTTACCTGCCAGTGAACATAACCTGCAAGTGTGGTGAGGTACTTAATATCGGCTACGTGCTCTTCGTTGTCGAGGATCGCCTCATAGAGATGGCTGATGCTCCAGCGCAGAGGGATGTTGTAGTTGAAGAGCTTGGAGAGCTCTGCTGCAGCCTTTCCCGTGTTCGTGTTACGCCATGTGCGGAAAGGAACCAAGATCTCTTGTTTCTCATTGAAGGCCATGTAACCGTGCATCATTGCTGAGAAACCGATGGCGGCAAGCGCCTCGATTTCGCAGTCATACTGCTTCAAAACATCCTTGCGGAGTTCTGAATAGCAATCCTGTAATCCATACCAGATTGCCTCAGTAGAGTAGGTCCAGAGACCATCAACTAACTGATTTTCCCATTCGTGTGAGCCCTGTGCGATGGGCTTATTGTCCTCGTCGATGAGGACTGCCTTGATGCGGGTTGAGCCAAACTCGATACCGAGAATAGCCTTACCTGCTTCGATTGTCTGTTTTGCTGTCATAATTGTCAGTGATCAATGATTAATTATCAATTAACGAAGCGCTTTGCTCAGCATGTAATACATCTCATTGTTCTGAAGCTGCTGTTTGAACTCGCTAATCTTTGTGTCCTTGTTGATGCGGACATACTCGATGCCGAGCATCTCAGCGAAGTCTTCCCAGTATTCCTCAGTGATATCGTAAGAGAAGGCACTGTGGTGTGTACCACCAGCGAGGATCCATGCACCTGCACCAACCTCAAAGGTGGGCTGCGGAACCCAAAGGGCTGAAGCTACAGGCAGATTTGGCATGGGTTTGGGCTCAATGCACTCCACTTCCTGAGAGATGAGACGGAAGCGGTTGCCGAGATCGACAACAGTAGCCTTGATACCATAACCGGTCTTTGAGGTAAATACCAAACGAGCCGTCTGTTGCTTGCGAATACCGATACCGAGGAAGTGAACCTCGAGCTTTGGCTTGTCGGTAGCAATCAGAGGACAAACCTCCAACATATGGCTCTGCAGACATGAGCTGCGGTCACCTGCGAAGTTCAGCGTGTAGTCCTCCAGGAATGAGCAACCAGTAGGCATGCCCTGCTGAATCACCCAGAGTGTGCGATAGAGACAAGCTGTCTTCCAGTCACCCTCGGCACCGAAACCATAACCTTCTTCCATCAGGCGCTGTGAAGCCAGACCAGGAATCTGGTCAAAACCTACGAAGTTAGGATCGTTGATGTCGGCATCACCCAGATCATCGAAGTTAGTAGTGAAGGCTGTTGCACCCTCGTCTTTCAGTACGCGGCGCAGGGCAATCTCTGCCTTGGCAGCATTCTTTACCTTCTCCCAATATACCTCTTCGCCACTCTCGTCGATCTTGATGGTGTAAAGCTTCTTGTACTCCTCAACGAGGGCATCAGCCTCTGCGTCAGTTACTTTCTTGAAGTATTCCATCAGAGAGCTAACAGGATAATAATCTACATGGTAACCCAGACGCTGCTCAAACTCTACACGATCACCATCAGTAACGGCTACATTGTTCATGTTCATACCGAACATCAGGCAACGAACGTTGTGAGCATCAGCAACTCCAGCAGCTACACGTGCCCAAACGGCAATCTGCTTCTGTGCCTTGTCGTCCTTCCAATAGCCGCATACCACTTTACGGGCAATACGCATACGCGTGCAGATGTGTCCAAACTCAATGTCGCCGTGAGCACTCTGGTTGAGGTTCATGAAGTCCATGTCGATCTCGCTCCAGGGGATTTCGGCATTATACTGTGTGTGGAAGTGGAGCAGAGGCTTCTGCAGTTGTTGCAGACCCTTGATCCACATTTTTGCAGGTGAGAAGGTGTGCATCCAAGTGATGATACCTACGCACTTGGTATCGTTGTTAGCAGCCAGCATAATCTGCTCAACCTCCTTACTGCTGTTTGCTGTGCCCTTATATACAATCTTAACAGGGATATTGCCACTGGCGTTAAGACCTTCAACCATCTCCTTAGAGTGGCTATCAACAGCAACTACTGCATCGCCTCCGTAAAGAAGCTGTGCACCAGTTACCCACCAAATCTCGTAATTCTCAAATGCTTTAATCATAATTGTTGTTTTGTTAAATTAGTTGTTAATATTAATGTTTCTGTCCTTTCTGACCATAATAAGCATTAGGACCGTGCTTACGCATGTAATGCTTTTCTACGAGTAGAGGATTCATCGTGGTGTTCGGATTAACTGAGAATGAAACGAACGCCATCTTGGCACACTGCTCCATAACCTTTGCGTTATAAACAGCGTTATCTGGAGATGTGCCCCATGAGAACGGACCATGATTCTTTACCAGTACGGCAGGGGTGTGATCAGGATTGATTTTACGGATATTCAAGATCTCATCCACAATCACATTTCCCGTTTCCAACTCATAGCTTCCTTTTACCTCAGCCTCCGTCATATCACGTGTGCAAGGAATATCCTGATAGAAGTAGTCGGCATGAGTGGTGCCGATATTGGGGATATCGCGTCCTGCCTGTGCAAAAGCTGTGGCATAAGTGGAATGGGTGTGTACCACTCCTTGGATGTTGGGGAAAGCCTTGTAGAGAACAAGGTGTGTTGGGGTGTCGGATGAAGGATTCAGATTACCGTCAACGACTTCACCAGTGTTCAGGTCAACAACTACCATATCGCTGACTTTCATCACATCGTAATCTACACCAGAGGGTTTGATGACAACCAGTCCGTGCTCACGATCGATGCCGGACACGTTTCCCCATGTGAAAATGACGAGACCTTGCTTAACAAGGTCGAGATTTGCCTTGAATACTTTCTCTTTCAGTTCTTCTAACATTGTTGCTATAATTTAAAGTTTGGATCTACGTTATAAATTCTTTTGTTGAAACGATAGAGGGATGCTCCACGCTTGGAACTGCTTTTGTCGATCAATTCGGTCTTCTCAATAAAGTCCATCTCTTTGATACGCTTGCGGAAGTTGCGTTTGTCGATGACCTCACCTTTTACTGCCTCATAGAGCTTCTGAAGCTGTGTGAGTGTAAAGAGGCTTGGGAGAAGACGGAATCCAACAGGCTCATGTGCAAGTTTCTGCTGCATCATTTTCCGAGCCTTCTTCACCATTTCGTTATGGTCGGAATAGAGTTGTGGTATTTCGTTGACGTCCATCCATATCTGATCATGTTCCTTACGGAGTTCCTCGTCATACTCGTTTACATTTATCAGAGCGTAATAGGCAATGGATACAACACGTTCACCAGGATCACGATCGACGTTACCGAATGCACCTACTTGGCGCATATACAGATTACGCAGTCCTGTCAGCTCGAAAAGGGTTCGTGATGCTGCTGCATCAACACTTTCGTCGCCGGCAACGAAGCCTCCGTAGAGGCTCCATTCGCCGCGTCCGGGATCCATCTTGCGCTTACCAATCAGGATCTTTAACTTTCCTTCGTCAAAGCCGAAAATGATACAGTCAACAGACAGCCAGACTTTGGAATGCTCGTTATAATAAGTCATTTATTAAATTTTTATAGTTTACCAGAAGTATGCGTAGAAGCAGCTAACAAGGCCAACAACTACTAATGTGCCAACGATATCCCATAGGCCCCAGCTTTCACGAATGCTCTTCTTGAACTCTGGAGTAAAGGTGATAGCATCCACCTGTTCCTTTGAGGGGGCAGGTGTAAAGCAACTGACAACCACCATTAAGATGATAATAACTACAAGCAGCCAGCACTCGAAGATGAGCCAGTTAGTCTGCCAGAACCATGAGGTGGCATCCCAGAAAGCACCATCCATAGCGGCTTTTCCTGAGTCAGTAACGACGTTGGTAATCAATCGAACCATACCAATCAGGAAACCGCCAATCAGACCCCATTCACCAGCCTTAGGCGTGATCTTCTTAGAGAAGATACCCAGTGTGAACACTGCTACCATCGCAGGCGCAATCAGCGACTGTATATCTTGCAAGTAGCTATAGAGGTTACCCATGTTCATCATGATAGGCATCCATGCCAGACCTAAAAGCACCACAACAACAGTTGCCATACGACCTACGAATACATAGTGGGACTCGCTCATGCCTTTCTTCATCGGTTTGTAGAAGTCCTCTGTAAAAAGGGTCGCACATGAATTGAAGAAAGCTGCCAACGAAGCAACAAGCGCACATACAAATCCAATGGTTACGATTCCCTTTACACCAGCAGGCAGGATGTTCTTCACCATCATAGCGAAAGCACCGTCGGTTGACTCGTGGTTCGTGATATCCATCTCGATACCGCTACCTGTTTTCAGAGAGAGCGCGTAGGCAATCATACCGGGGATGAGGAACATGAAGCAGGGGAGAATCTTAAAGAAACCTGCAGCGATGGTACCACGACGAGCGCGAGCCATCACAACCTTATTGTCCTCACCAGGAACCTGACCGAGTACACGCTGAACGATATGCTGGTCAGTACACCAGTACCAGAAACCGATAATAGAGGCACCGAGGAACACTACATAACCAGGAAACTGTGGATACATTGGATCGCCCGGATCTGTGTGGAACATGTGTGTTGTTCCAAATCCCTCGTGTGCAGCGTTACAAGCAGCCATCATATTAGTCCAACCCTGAATGATGCTGCCATCGCCAAGAGCAGAGAGACCAAGGAAGAGTACGAGGAACGAGCCGATAATAAGAATAGGTGTCTGGATAGACGACAATGTCATCACACCTTTCATACCTCCAAATACAGTGAATACTGCTGTGATGGCAATCAGTCCGATGGCTCCATACCAGAAAGGAATGCCGAGGAGATACTTAAAGAAGATACCACCAGTAAAAGCAGTAACAGATACCTTTGTGAGCACGTAGGCAACGAGGGTAATGATAGATAGCCATGAACCTGTACGCTGTGTGTAGCGGAACTTCAGGAAATCGGGCATCGTGATAATCTTTCCCATCTTGTTGATCAGCAACTGATAGAAAGGTACAAAGAGCCATCCGAGAATCAGGATCATCCATCCTTGCATCTCCCAGTGGGCCATACCTACCCACGGCTCACCTTTACCAAAGAGGTAAGCCGATGAGTCTTCACCCTGCTGGGCTTTCTTGTCTTTCCAAATGGCATACCAGACAGTTGCCACTACACCTACCAGACCGATTGCAAGAATTACCCAATCGAGCCAGATAAATTCATTTGAATTCCAATTCATTGTTTAGTTGTTTTATTAGTAATTATTTGATAGAGAATTTATATGCTGCATGGCTATAGTATTTCTCTCCAGGGTTTAATGTGGGCTGTACCCAGTCTGGATGATTTGGAGAATCGGGATACTTTTGACTTTCCAGACAAACGCTGACATGCTTGGGGTAGGTGAGACCGTGCTTACGTGGAATCTTGGCGTCAGCTCCTACACCCTGGAAATTTCCACTATATACCTGTACACCAGGCTCGTTAGTAAACATCTCCATAAAGATACCTGTCTTGGGAGAATAAAGGCTGGCACAAACCTGAGTATCGTCACCCTTACCATCCTTGTAAGTGTTCAAACAGAAATTGTGGTCATATCCTGTTGCATTCTGAATCCTCAACAGACTTAATCTCACCAGTGGGGATATAGAGTTTGTCGCTTGGTGTAAAGTTGTCAGCATTAACATAGAGTATCATATCATAACCAGGCTGAGAAAAATCACCGCTCAGATTGTAATAGTTATGATTGGTCTGGTTAATGATGGTCGGCTTGTCTGTCTCTGCTTCCCAAGTCATATCGAGTACATTGTCTGCTGTAACCTTATAGGTCGTAATAGCCAACACTTTGCCAGGGAAACCATTTTCTCCGTCCTTTGCAACGATGGTAAGTTTCAGAATAGAATCACCAATCTGTTCAGCCTCATATACCTGATGCATCCAACCTGTGTTGCCGCCACCGTGCAAGCAATTAGGACCATCGTTCTTCTTCAATTGATATTCTGTGTTGTTTAGTGTGAATTTTCCTTCTTTGATACGGTTTGCGTAACGTCCTACACTTGAACCATAGTCGGATGGTGTGTTGATGGTGTCGGCGTATTGGGCAATGTTGTCAAAGCCAAGGACAACATCAGTTAATTTGCCATCCTTGTCAGGAACACAAAGAGAAACAATACGTCCACCATAGTTGGTAATACAAACCTCCATACCATTGGCATTCTTTAGAGTGTAAAGTTTAACGGGCATTTCTCGAATCGTTGTGTCGAATTTTGCCGCGTCAAGACCTGATGCTGTTAATTGTGGCATCTTTTTAGCTTCCGAACATGAGAATAACAATGCAACTGCACTGATTCCCATAAAGATAGTTCTTAGTACTTTCATTTTTACTTGTTTTAAGTTGTTTTTAATATATTGATTGAATTTGAGTGTAAAATTACAACTTATTTTTGAACCAACAAGTGAAAATGCAGAAAAAAATGTGGTAATAGTGTAATATTTACACCTTACCACATTTATTTAACCTTTATAAACACTAAAAATAGTGTTTTGGCAGTTCAGAGTTAGCAAATTTTGCGTGAACCATCACCAATGACAACGTCATAGACTTTTGGTTCATGACCATACTTTTCATTGAAGCGTTTTTTCGCATCTGCAATGAACTTATTGTAGAGATCGTTGCGTACAAGGTTGATAGTACAACCACCGAATCCACCACCCATGATGCGTGAACCTGTTACACCGTTCTCTTTGGCAACATCGTTCAGGAAATCAAGTTCTTCACAAGAAACCTCATAATCCTTTGACAGACCTTCGTGTGTCTTGTACATCATCTCGCCAACCTTCTCGTAGTCGCCTTCATTCAGGGCATCGCAGACTGCTAATACTCGGTCTTTCTCTCCAAGAACGAACTTGGCTCGCTTGTAGTCCTCTTCACCTACCTCGGCGCGAACTTCATCAAGTTGTTCCCAAGTGCAATCGCGTAACGTCTCAAACTTAGCTTCCGGATGTTTAGCTTGGATATGCTTAACCACGTTCTCGCATGAGTTACGACGGTCGTTATAAGGCGAACCTGCCAATTGATGCTTTACTACAGAGTCGAGCAACACCAGACGGTAGCCATCGGGCTTGAATGGGAAATACTCGAATTCTCGAGAACGGCAATCGAGGCGCATCAGACAGCCTGCCTTACCGAATACAGAAGCAAACTGGTCCATGATACCACAGTTTACACCGCAGTAGTTGTGCTCGGTAGCCTGTCCTGCAAGTACCATATCCCATTGCGAAACCTTGTTCTCACCGAAGAGATCGTTCAGTCCACAAGCAAAGCAGCTCTCCATGGCAGCTGATGATGACATACCGGCACCAAGGGGAACATCGCCTGCAAAGGCAATATTGAATCCCTTCACGGGAACACCAAGTTTCTTCATCTCCAGAGCGATACCATAGATATAGCGTGCCCAAGAAGTCTTGGGACCTGCAGGGTCAGAGAGCTTAAAGTCAACACGGTCCTTCAGGTCGATAGCATATGCCATCACAGTATCTTCCGTGCCATTAGCACGCATCTCAGCCATAACACCTTTATCTACAGCACCAGGGAATACGAAACCACCATTATAGTCGGTGTGCTCGCCAATCAGGTTGATACGTCCTGGAGATGCATATACGTTACCGGTCTTTCCATCAAAGTGCTTGATGAAACGGCTTCTTACAAATTCAACATCCATAATAATTAATAATTTGGGATTTGCGATCAATCAACAGGGATATCCTTATTCACGTTCTTCGAGCCGATAAGGGCATACCAGAACATGTAGCCCATAGCCAGCAGGGGAACGAAATAGGAAACCATGTAACCAACATTATCGGCAATCAGGTTCTGAACCAGTGGTAATACACCACCGCCTACAACCATCATCATAAAGAGACCGGATGCCTGTGCGGTGTATTTGCCCAGTCCCTCAGTTGCGAGGTTGAAGATAGATGCCCACATGACTGAAGTGCAGAGACCACAGAGAACAAGCAGCATGGCGCTAACGGGAACCTGTGTCATCTCAAACGAAGAACCAGTGAACAAAGGCATAGAAGTCATAACGGTCTTCGGAATGAAGATTGCCAGTAAGATAAGTATCATACCTGCGCCATTCGTGACAACCATCAGGGTCTTTGACGATACCTTGTCGGCAATGACACTGGAACAAAGACGTCCTACGAGCATCAGCAGCCAATAAGTACCAGCCACAAATCCACCAATAGCAGCGGCATTGGACAATAGACCTGCACCCATCTCGGAAGTGTCGGCGATGTAGAAGTTCAGTGTACCAGGGATACCTACCTCAACACCTACATAGACGAAGATGGCAATGATACCCAGCAGACAGTGACGGAATGACCATGCCGAATGCTCGAACTTGGTCTGTGAAGTGATTCGACCGATCTCGGGATCTTTGATGGGGATGAAAGCCAGCACAATGAATGCGGCGGCAAAGACAGCCATTGCAATATGAAGCACCAGGTTAATCTCTACGAAGTCAGTCTCCTTGGTTACCTCACCAATGAGGGCACCGACGAGCATAGGCGTCAACGTGCCAGACAATGAGTTAAGTGTTCCTCCGATAAGGTTCAGCTGGTTACCACGATTTCCACCACCACCCAACAGGTTCAGCATGGGGTTAACCACCGTGTTAAGCATACATACAGATAAACCTGATACAAATGCTCCTATAAGATAAATGATGTTGTCGCTGTAGCCCTCAAGAGCCTCGAAACCTGAGATAAACTGGATCAGTACACCGATGAATCCAACGAGAATACCAATCATGGCAGTCTTCTTATAGCCAACGCGGGTCAGCATCTTACCTGCGGGAATACCCATGAACAGGTAAGCGAAGAAGTTCATAAAGTTGCCCAGCATGGCTAATGTGTTGGAACCACCAACTTCAGGGTCGTTTTTCATTACGACACCGATAGGTGCAGCAAGATTGGTTACAAACGCAATCATTGCATAAAGAAACATCATTGTGATAATCGCAATGATGCTTCCGTTTTGTTTTTGATTACTCATATATTATATTATAAATAATGTACAAGATATTATTCAACTACTCCAAATCTGTAGATGGTCTTCTGCTTGTAGCGCTGACCGGGATTCAGAACAACGCTTGGGAAGTAGGGACGGTTTGGTGTATCGGGGAAATGCTGTGTCTCCAGACATACTGCTGAGCGACGTGGGAATGTGCAACCGTTGGCGCCCTTATAACCTGTAGCAAAGTTTGCTGTGTAAAGCTGCATGCCGGGCTCTGTTGTATAACACTCCAAGGTACGACCGCTCTTAGGATCTGTTACTCTTGCTGCAAAGCTTAACTCACCTTCCTCGCGCTTGTTCAGTACATAGTTGTGATCATAACCATGTCCGAACTTAATCTGCTCGTTGTCAGCATCGATTTCCTGTCCGAAGGTCTTGGGCTTACGGAAGTCAAATGGAGTTCCTTCAACCTTTAAGATCTCACCTGTTGGGATAGCTGTCTCGTCAGTGGGAAGATAGAAGTCTGCATTGATCTCACAGATCTGATCCTCAATGGTAGGTGTGGGATCTGCAGCACCTGCCAGACAGAAGAATGCGTGATGAGTAAGGTTCACGATGGTCTTCTTGTTGGTGGTTGCAAGATACTCAATCACCAGTTCGTTGAGGTCGGTAAATGTGAATTCTACCGTCACATCCAACTCGCCTGTGTAGCCTTCCTCTCCGTATGAAGAGATACGGTGCAGGGCAAGAGCGCGGGGACCCATCTGACGTGCATCCCATACCTTGGCATTGAAGCCAACAGCACCTCCATGCAGATGATTCGGACCATCGTTAAGGGCCAGCTGATAATCCTTTCCATTAAGCGTGAACTGTCCCTTGCAGATACGATTACCCCAGCGACCAATCAGTGTTGAGAGGTAGGGCTCCTTGCCGCTTGTGAGCTGCTGGATACTGTCGTGTCCCTGAATAACGTTAGCTACTTTACCGTCTTTGCCTGGTACCATAATAGCACAAATAGCACCACCATAGTTGGAGATAGCTACTTCGTAACCTTTACGGTTTCTCAGGAAATACAAATCGGTTTTTTTACCATTAATGGTGGTCTGGAAGTTTTCTCTCTTCAGACCACAAAGATTCGCTGTTTCTGTTATGTTTGCCATATCTAAAATATGTTTTTAGTTACGTATTTTTTGCAAAGTAACAGAAAAAAATCCAAATGGACTAATAAATCAACGAAAAAAATGTTTCTTATGTATTAAAAAACGCTAAATGCAGTTTTTTAGGAACTCTGCGACCACATAACTGCTACCTCCAATGAACACAAAGTCCTTTTCTTCGGCAGCTTTTTGTGCAGCATGATAGGCGCTTGCAACATCAGGATAGCTGTCTCCATGGAGTCCTAGTTCCTGTCCGTACAACTTCAAGACCCCTTCAGAGGCAGAGCGCTTGTTGTTGGCTTTTGTAAAATAATAGGTGGCATCCTTAGGCAACAGGGCCATTACACCTGGAATGTCCTTGTCTTCCACCATACCAAACACAATATGACGATGCTTGCAAGGTACATTTTTCAATTGCTCTCCTAAGTAGATCCATCCAGGTACATTATGTCCGGTATCGCAGATGGTTAACGGGTGGTCTTTTACTTTCTGCCAACGGCCTTTCAAACCTGTCAGATCGCATACTTGTTTAAAACCTAACCTGATCTCCCTGTTCCTGCAAGGTTCTTCTGGAATGGTATTGAGAGGATACATCAACCCGATTTCCTCCAGTTTCCTGATAGCACAGAGAATGGTATTGGTATTATTCTTCTGATAATATCCTGATAGTTCCGCTTCTAAGATGCCATCATGCACAGTGTGATAGAGTAAACCGCTGTCTGAGGGCGTGCAGTCAATGACCTCGCGCTGATCTTCAGCAAAGGTGATGGGTGCTTTGATTTCTGCTGCCATCACTTCGAAGATCTGGCGTGTTTCAGGAGTTGTCTCGCCGATAACAACAGGTGTCTTGGGCTTTATGATGCCTGCTTTCTCCATGGCTATCTGCTCCAATGTACTTCCCAGAAATTGAGTGTGGTCAAGCCCGATGTTTGTAATGATGGAAAGAGTGGGGGAAATGATGTTGGTACAATCCAATCGTCCTCCCATTCCTGTTTCAATAACGGCGATATCCACAGCTTTGTCGGCAAAATACTTAAAGGCCATAGCCGTCACTAACTCAAAGAAAGTGGGTTTTAGCGGTTCAAAGAATACTTTCTCGTTTTGGACAAAGTCAATGACATAATCTTCTGGGATGGGATTGCCGTTGATGCGGATACGTTCACTGAAATCAACAAGATGTGGTGATGTGTATAGACCAACCTTATAGCCGCACATCTGAAGGATAGCAGATATCGTATGAGCGCAAGAGCCTTTACCGTTGGTTCCGGCAATATGGATCGTGCGATATTTCCGATGGGGATGACCGAAATGCTCATCAAGCTTGATGCTGTTTTCCAATCCCTCTTTGTAACCACTGGCCCCCTGTCGCTCAAACATGGGTAGCTGGTTATATAGATAATCACACGTCTCCTGATATGTCATATCGTATTCCCCCTTTCTCCTTATTCTTAGTTAAAATAGTTCTTGAACCGTTGGAAAATAGAATCCTTTGTCTGTTTGTCGCCCTTGAAGTTGTCGCTATCACGAAACTGCTCAATGGCTGTCTTCTCTTCACGACTCAGCGTACGAGGCACATAGACACTGATATTGACCACCAGATCGCCTTTCCCGTTACCATAACCATGTACGGCAGGAAGACCCTTGCCACGTAAACGGATCGTCTTGCCTGGCTGGGTGCCATTCTCCAGTTTTACCTTCAGTTTTGTACCTTCAATCGTTGGAATCTCAACATCCCCACCAAGTGCAGCTGTTGGGAAGTCTAACAGAAGATTGTATATCAAGTCGTTGCCATCACGCACAAAGGTGTCGTGCTCTTCTTCCTCAATAAACACCTGAATATCACCATATACACCATTGTGCTTACCCGCATTACCTTTGCCAGGAACATTGACAACCATACCTTCAGCGACACCAGCGGGAATACTGATCTCAACAACTTCCTCGCCTTTCTTAACACCAGAACCGCCACATTCGTGACATTTGTTCTTAATCACCTGGCCTTCACCGCCGCAGACAGGGCAGACACTTTGCTGCTGCATCATGCCAAAGATACTTTGTGTGGTATGAGTGATGACGCCGGAACCATGACATGTCTGACAGGTCTCTTTGCCACTGCCATCCTCGGCACCTGTTCCATGACAGTGATCGCAAGGCACGTCTTTACGAACCTTGAACTTCTTGGTGACACCTTTGTTGATCTCCTCCAAGGTCAGCTTTACCTTCAGACGCAGGTCACTGCCTCTGTGCTGTTGTGGACGGCGAGAACCACCACCAAAGCCTCCGAAGCCATGACCTCCAAAGATATCACCAAACATGGAGAAGATATCATCCATGTTCATAGAGGTACCTCCAAATCCACCGAAGTCGAAGCCGCTACCCATGTTCGGACCATCAAAGCCAAACTGGTCATACTGCTTACGAGTCTTGGGGTCATGCAAGACGTTATAGGCTTCTGCTGCCTCCTTGAATTTCTCCTCGGCTTCTTTGTCGCCAGGATTACGATCGGGGTGATACTTGATGGCTATCTTTCGATAGGCCTTCTTGATCTCATCTTCTGAAGCGTTTTTCTCAACGCCCAGCACCTCGTAGTAGTCGCGTTTCTGTGCCATATTATTGTCCTACTGCCACTTTAGCGTGGCGAATTACTTTATCATTAAGTTTATAACCTTCCTGCAGACAGTCGATGACCTTGCCTTTTTTGTCATCACCCATACCAGGAACCATAGCTACTGCATCATGGACGTCGGTGTCAAAGTCGGCATCCTTCGTGTCGATCTTGCTCACACCCTGAGCCTCCAGTGTCTTCATGAATTTCTGATAGATGAGTGTCATTCCCTCACGGAGCACCTCAGGATCATCGGTCTTTGTACCGTTCTCGATGGCACGCTCCATATCATCGAGGACAGGCAGAATAGCAGTGATGACTTTCTCACCGCCGTTCAGGATCAGTTCAGTACGCTCCTTTAATGTGCGCTTACGGTAATTGTCGAACTCAGCAGCCTTATAAAGCAACTGTGTCTTCAATTCCTCAATCTCTTCCTGAGCCTTCTCCAGCGGGTCTTTCTCTGCTTCTTCCTCCTGCTGATCTGCAGTTTCTTCTGCCGTATTCTCTGCTGACTCTTTGTCAGTCTCTTCTATCGGAGCCTCTTCAAGAGTCTCCTCTCCCTCAATGTTGATATCTTTTTCTGTCATAATAGCAATGTTTTAACGTTCTGAAAACCTCTATGCAAATTTCGTGCCATTACACATACATCTTTGCTTTCTGCTCCTTGATGGCCTCGTCGTAGATATAGTCATCGTAGGTCATCAGCTTGTCGATAGTACCCTTAGGCGTCAGTTCGATGATGCGGTCGGCCACCGTATTGATGAACTCATGGTCGTGTGAAGCAAACAAGATGTTACCCTTAAACTGGATGAGGTTGTTGTTGAAAGCCTGGATGCTCTCAAGGTCGAGGTGGTTCGTGGGGGTATCCAGAATCAGGCAGTTGGCATTCTTCAATTGCATACGGGCAATCATACAACGCATCTTCTCACCTCCGGAAAGCACATTCACGTGTTTCAGCACATCCTCTTCTTTGAAGAGCATACGACCCAGGAATGATTTCATCGTCACTTCGTTGCCAGGTCCCCATTGTGAGAGCCAATCCACCAGGTTCATCTCGCTCTGGAAGAACTCTGTGTTGTCGAGTGGGAGATAGGCGGTCGTGATGGTAACGCCCCACTTGAAGGTTCCTGCCTCAGCCTCACGATTACCATTGATAATCTCAAACAGTGCTGTCATCGCCTTGGGATTATGTGAGAGGAATACGGTCTTCTGTCCCTTCTCAATCGTGAAGTTCACATTGTCGAAGAGCACTGTTCCATCTGCATCTACAGCCTTCAGACCTTCGACCTCCAAAATCTGAGTACCAGGTTCACGCTCCATCGAGAAGATGATACCAGGATACTTACGGGTAGAAGGCGTAATCTCCTCTACGTTCAGCTTCTCCAGCATCTTCTTACGTGAGGTGGTCTGCTTTGACTTAGCCACATTGGCAGAGAATCGGCGGATAAACTCCTCCAGCTGCTTCTTCTTCTCCTCAGCTTTCAGTTTCTGGTTCTGAGCCTGGCGCAGTGCCAACTGTGAACTCTCGTACCAGAAAGAGTAGTTACCGCTGAAGAGTGTCACCTTGCCGAAGTCGATATCGACGGTCTGCGTAGAAACGGCATCCAGGAAGTGACGGTCGTGAGATACCACCAATACGCACTGCTCCAGATTCGACAGATATTCCTCCAGCCACTGTACGGTGTCGAGGTCGAGGTCGTTGGTGGGCTCATCGAGCAAGAGGTTGTCAGGATGTCCGAAGAGGGCCTTGGCCAACATCACGCGCACCTTCTCGTTGTTTGAGATGTCGCTCATCTGCTTATAGTGCTGTGCCTCCTGCACGCCGAGGTTCTGCAACAGCTGGGCAGCCTCGCTCTCAGCCTCATAACCATTCATTTCTGCGAAGGCCATCTCCAGCTCGGCGGCGCGATTTCCGTCTTCCTCAGTCATCTCGGGCTTGCTATAGAGGGCTTCACGCTCCTTCATATTGTCCCACATGGGTTTGTGGCCCATCAGAACAGTGTCCATCACGGTGAATTCGTCGTATTTGAAGTGGTCCTGTTCGAGCACGCTCAGGCGTTCGCCTGGCTGCATCTCTACGGCTCCCTTGTTAGGCTCCAGCTCACCGCTGATAGCACGCAAAAGTGTTGATTTTCCAGCACCGTTGGCGCCAATGATGCCGTAGATGTTGCCACTTGTGAACTTTAAATTAACATCCTTGTAGAGGACCTTTTTACCAAACTGTATTTGCAGGTTTGTTACTGTAATCATCTCTTTTCTATACCTTATTAATATAATTGGGCTGCAAAGGTACGAATAAGTGAGCAGAAAACCAAATTTTTTATAAGTAAATCTTTGGTCCATTCGGGAATTTGCCGTATCTTTGCGGCAAAATGAGCATGGAATCGCAACAGAAAGAGGAACTGAAGGTGCCACAGGAAAAGACCAGAGCAAAGGTGTTTGTCTCTGGATGCTATGATTTGCTTCACAGCGGACATGTAGAGTTCTTTAGGCAGGCCGCTCAGTATGGGGATCTCTACGTAGGTATTGGTAGCGACAAGACGATTGAGGGGTACAAACACCATAAGACCATCTATTCTGAACAGGAGCGCCTATTCATGGTGAAGGCGATCCGGTATGTGAAGGATGCTTTTATCAATACTGGTGATGGCATTCTTGATTTCCTGCCGACGCTGGATATTGTCAAACCTGACATCCTGGTGGTGAATGAGGATGGTGGAAGTGATGCCAAGAAGAAAGTCTGCGAGGAAAGAGGCATGCAGTACATCGTGCTTCAGCGGGTGCCACAAGAGGGCTTGAAGGCTCGGAGCAGTACCGATCTGAAGAAGACGCCGTCGCAGATACCTACCAGACTGGATCTGGCTGGCACTTGGATTGATCAGCCTTACGTAAGCCAGTATGCGCCAGGATGGGCGATCACCATCAGTCTGGAGCCTACGTTTGAGATCAGGGAACGTTGCGGACTCTCTACTTCCACCCGGAACATGATCAAGAAGATCTGGCCCTATCAGTTGCCCAATATGGATCCTGAGATACTGGCCAAGTTAGTGTTCTGCTTCGAGAACGACCCTGAGCGTAGCGATGGGATCGTCAGTGGTGCACAGGACAGTATCGGAATCTGTGTGCCAGGACTTTGCAGGCACTGGTATGACAAGCGTTTCTGGCCAGAGAAGATCGAGACCTGTTATGATGAGCAGATATTGAGCTGGTTGGAGCAGCACCTGGTGATGATTCCGATGGAACCGCGAAGGCTTGGGTGCTCTGTGGTGGCGGATAAGGATATTACGGAACCTAAGGTCAAGGCATTGGCCAAAGCTGCCGATGACTGTTGGAATGCCATCATGAAGCGTAATCTTGCTGCTTTTGCGGCAGCTTATCAGGCTTCTTTTGAGGCTCAGGTAGCGATGTTCCCAGCCATGATACAAGGCTGTGTGACTTCTTATATTGATGCTTTCAAGGATCAGGTATTAGCCTACAAGATGCCAGGTGCTGGTGGCGGTGGCTATCTCGCTTGCGTCGTGGAAGATGCAGGGAGATTCGTCCAAGCACACAAAGAGACGATCAGACTGACCATCCGTAGGCCTGGATGAAATTAATATAACAGAGAAATATGGAAAAAATTGATTTGAATGGAAAAACTGTCTTGGTGACGGGTGCTGCGGGATTTATTGGCAGTAACTTGGTGAAGCGCCTTTTTCAGGACTTTCAAGGAACAACCATCGTGGGAATTGATAATATGAATGATTATTATGATCCTACGTTGAAAGAATATCGACTCAAGGAGTTGGACAACTGCGTGCCTGAAGGTACAGTCTGGCAGTTTATGAAGGGGGATATTGCCGATAAGGTGACGATCGATGGGTTGTTTGAGACATATAAGCCTCAGGTCGTGGTGAACCTTGCGGCTCAGGCAGGCGTAAGGTATTCGATTACGAATCCCGATGCTTATATCCAGTCGAACATGATTGGCTTCTACAATATCCTTGAGGCCTGTCGTCATCATCCTGTTGAACATTTGGTCTATGCCTCTTCATCGAGCGTATATGGCGGTAATAAGAAAGTGCCGTTCTCAACGGATGACAGAGTGGATAATCCTGTGAGCCTGTATGCTGCCACCAAGAAGAGCAACGAGTTGATGGCGCACTGTTATTCGAAACTGTATGATATCCCATCGACAGGTCTGCGCTTCTTTACGGTTTATGGGCCTGCAGGAAGACCGGATATGGCTTATTTCGGCTTTACGAATAAATTGCTGAAGGGTGATACCATTCAGATTTTCAACTATGGCAACTGCCGCAGGGATTTTACCTATGTGGATGACATCGTAGAAGGTGTTGTGCGTGTGATGCAGGGTGCGCCGGAACGCAAGAAGGGCGATGACGGGCTGCCTGTTCCTCCGTATGCAGTCTATAACATCGGTGGTGGTCAGCCAGAGAACTTGCTGGACTTCGTGAATATCCTGCAGGAGGAGTTAGTGCGTGCTGGTGTTCTGCCAGAGGACTTTGACTTTGAGGCGCACAAGCAGTTGGTGCCGATGCAACCAGGTGATGTGCCAACGACCTATGCAGATGCCGCAGCCCTTGAACGTGACTATGGGTTTACGCCGAAGATCACATTGAGAGAAGGACTTCGGAAATTTGCAGAGTGGTATAAATCATACTATCAATAAAAACAATGGTGAGCCAAACAGGCTCACCATTATTATAACATACCTTTGGTTGAGGGTAGCTCGTAGTGATAGATGTCGCGTTTTACCGCCATCTTAAGAGCACGTGCGAGGGCTTTAAAGATTCCCTCTATCTTATGGTGCTCATTCTGACCCTCTGCCTTGATGTTCAGATTCATCTTGGAAGCATCGCTGAGGCTCTTAAAGAAGTGTAAGAACATTTCAGTCGGCATCTCGCCAATCTTCTCGCGTTTGAACTCAGCATCCCATACCAACCAAGGGCGACCGCCAAAGTCTAATGCCACAGAACAGAGACAGTCGTCCATAGGCAGGCAATAGCCATAACGCTCGATGCCTCGTTTGTCGCCTAAGGCCTGAAGAATACACTCGCCCAAAGCGATGGCGGTGTCTTCAATCGTATGATGCTCATCCACCTCAAGATCACCCTTCGTGTGGATTGTGAGATCCATCATTCCATGCTTGCCAATCTGCTCCAACATGTGGTCGAAGAAGCCTAATCCTGTCTGGATGTCGCATTTGCCGGTGCCGTCGAGGTTTACCTTGATATGTATATCAGTTTCTTTCGTCTTTCGACTCACCTCTGCGATACGCTCGCCAGCAAAAAGGATTTCAGAGATCTTGTTCCATGTGATATCTTTGCCATTTAAAATCAGTGACTTACATCCGATGTTTCGAGCAAAGGTTTTATCTGTTTCTCTGTCGCCTATGACATAGCTGTTGGCAATATCGTAATCAGGATTATTCATATACTTCTCTACCAGTCCTGTATTGGGTTTCCTGGTAGGTGCGTTATCCTCAGGGAAGTGCGGGTCAATCAGGATGTCATCAAACGTGATACCTTCACCTGCAAGGGTCTGAAGGATGAAATTGTGTACAGGCCAGAAGGTGTCTTCGGGAAAAGATGCCGTGCCCAATCCGTCTTGATTGCTTACCATGACAAACTCGAAATCGAGCTTCTCACGGATAAAACTGAGATTACGGAATACGCCATCCACAAACTTCAGTTTCTCAAAGTTGTCAATCTGCTCGTCGGCTGGTTCCTCGATGAGGGTGCCGTCACGGTCTATAAATAAGATTCGTTTCATAACTCTCTATTGTTGAATTTTTGTCGTTCATTTTCATGTTGTATCATAGCACCTCGCATCAGGTAAAGCGGACCGATAACTGATAGCCAGACGTAGGCCTGAAGGAAACCGGCAATGAGGAATACCACCAGAGTAAGCCATTTCACGTAGTCGGGCATACCGCTGGGATCACCAGACATCACGCCAATCTGATCCAGCCAGTTTGCTGCCATCATGATGATCATTGGAAGCGAGGTGAGCATAATCAGAATGGAAACGACGAAAAGGCATACGATGCCAACGATGAGTAACATGCCTGTGTGACGAAACCAGATCTTCATCGGAATATGCTCGGTAGTTTCCAAAAGCTGACGCTTACGAAGCCTTCGCCAAGACGCAACTAAAAGTAAAATGACTGCCAATGTAGCCAGTAGCAAACCTGGTAGCATCAGGTTTGGCGCAAAGAGTACAGGCATTGCTGAGGCAGCAGCCGACAAGACCGCAAACACAATGGCAAGAAGCCATGTGGCTTTGAAAATCCGCTTGAATTTTGAGAAGTAGAAGTGATAGCCGTCTCGAATACAGGCCCTGCTACTTCTACTCTTTAAAAGGATATTTTCGTTGTCTTTTTCCATTGTCCGATTGATTTTTGTGTGCAAAGTTACTATTTTTTTATTTTATTTTCGTAACTTTGCAGCAAAATTTTGCGCTATGAAGCAGTTAAAGTGGGGTTTCATCGGTTGCGGTGAGGTAACAGAGAAAAAGAGCGGCCCGGCCTTTAGTGAGGTTGAGGGCTCAAGTGTTGAGGCTGTTATGAGCCGTACAGAGCAGCGTGCACGCACTTATGCCATCCAGCATGGCATTGCTAAGTGGTACACAGATGCCCAGGAGCTGATCGATGATCCTGACGTGAATGCTGTCTATGTGGCTACGCCTCCTTCAAGTCATGCTACCTATGCCATTATGGCGATGAAAGCCGGCAAACCCGTCTATGTGGAAAAGCCATTGGCGGCAAGCTATGAAGACTGTGCCCGCATCAATCGCATCTCTGAACAGACGGGCATCCCTTGTTTTGTGGCTTATTACCGCCGTTATCTCCCTTATTTCCAGAAGGTGAAGGATATCGTGAAGAGTGGCCAGATCGGTAGGGTGTTGAATGTTCAGATACGCTATACCGAGCCCTTACGTGCTGCTGATGCAGAGGCTATCCAGAATGGAACGCCCTTGCCTTGGCGCCTGCAACCGGAGATTGCTGGTGGTGGCTATTTCTATGATATGGCTCCTCACCAGCTGGATCTGCTGCAGGATATGTTTGGCGTGATTCTCGAAGCGCGCGGTATCTGTGCGAATCGTAGTGGGCTCTACGATGCAGAGGATTCTGTCAGTGCCTGCTTCCGTTTTGAGAACGGCTTGCCAGGCAGCGGCTCGTGGTGCTATGTGGCCCATGAGAGTGCCCGTGAAGACTGTATTGAGATTATTGGCACTGAGGGTCAGGTGAGTTTCTCGGTCTTTGATTATAACCCGATTCGTTTGCAGACAAGCGAGGGCGATGAGCGCATCACGGTGCCTAATCCGCCCTATGTGCAGTATCCGATCATCAAGAATGTGATTGAGCATCTTCAGGGATTGAGCCTCTGTACCTGCACGAGTGTGTCGGCAACGCCTGTCAACTGGGTGATGGATCGTATATTAGGAAAATTCTAAAAAGCAATGAGACGACAACTGTTTTTGTTGATAGCACTCTTCTTTCTCCTAAGCTCTGCTCAGGGGCAGGGTGGGGTGAGCTATCAGCAGATCGATAGTCTCACCATTTGCCGATTGCTCGACGAGGCGCATAGCCAGCCGCGCACCACGAACTTCCCGCTCTTCTTTGCCAAGCAGTTTATCGGCATCCCCTATGTCGCCCATACGCTCGAGATCAATGATGATGAGCGCCTCGTGGTGAATACCCGTCAGCTGGATTGTACCACGCTTGTAGAGACGGTAACGGCCCTTACGCTCTGTGCCTATCGCCATCTTTTCACTTGGCGCGACTATCTGAATGCACTTGTAGCCATGCGCTATCGTCATGCCCAGATCGATGATTATACCAGCCGCATCCATTATTTCACGGAGTGGATCACGCTGAATTCGGAAGCAGGCATCGTCACAGAGATCCAGGCGCCTAATCCGCCGTTCTCGGCCATCCAGCAGGTGAATGTGAACTATATGAGCAGTCATCCGGAAAGTTACAAGGCACTTCGTGCTCATCCGGAGTATGTGCCTGTCATCCGTCAGATGGAACAGACCATTACTGGTCAGCGCTTCCGTTACATTCCCAAACAAGCCGTTAAGAACAATGCTTTGCTTCGTCAGGCCATTAACGATGGTGATATCATTGCCATCACCTGTAAGAAGCCCGGACTCGATATTGCCCACCTTGGTTTTGCCGTATGGCAGGCCGATGGCTTGCATCTGCTCAATGCCTCTATGTTGCACAAGAAGGTGGTTGAAGAGCCTATGACGCTCTATCAGTATCTGCAGCAGCATAGCACGCATACCGGTATCAGAATTATAAGAATATTAAAATAATAACCAGAAAGAATTATGGAATTACCTGATTTTATGAGTTATGCCAACAAATTCTCTTCGTCGGAATTTGTAGAGAAGATCTCCCGCATTGCCAAACGAGCGGGGGCTAAGCTGGTGTATGCAGCCTTAATCCTTTATTACACGCTTCAGAGCGACTGTATCAGCAAGACCGACAAGGCCATCATCATTGGTGCCCTGGGTTATATGATCAGTCCGCTTGATGTGATACCCGATGCCATCCCCATTGCAGGTCTTACCGACGACTTTGCCGTGCTGATCTATGTGCTGAAAAAGGTATGGACAGACATCGACCCCGCTATCATCGAGCAGGCCAAGGAGAAACTCTCCAAATGGTTTGATGAAGAGGAGATAAGTGATGCGACAGACATCTTCAAGGAAAGCAATGACTAAATGAAAAGAAAAAGGCTGGTGGAAATCTCCATCAGCCTTTCGCATTCTCTCTTTCAGAGGTGCCTGGCGGATTCGAACCGCCGTGGACGGTTTTGCAGACCGTAGACTAAGCCACTCATCCAAGGCACCATTAAGCGAGTAAAGAGCGATGCTCGCATCAGCTCTTTCGAGCACCATTTCTTTAATGCGGGTGCAAAGGTAGGCATAATATTCGAGATAGCCAAATTTTTAGACTACTTTTTATGCCAACAATTCTCTTTTTTCTTTAATTGGGCTTGTTTCTGGGCCTTTAACGGGCATCCGTCGCAGCCGTAACAAGGATCACCAGCCCTCCGAAATGCCTGATAAGCACGCCAGCCGCCATAAGCCACAGCCGCCAGAATCACGATTGTAACCAGTAATTCCTGCATTTACAAGTTGGAGAGTTTGCGAAGCATAACTTTGTTGATGACAAGCATCCTGTGACCTGTCTTCTCGATGTCCTCACGTACATTATTTATATTATTAAAGAGATCGCTGAAGGCATTCAACAGAAAATTGGCCCCATCAGTATCCTCTTTCTTTTCAGGATTCGTCAGAATACGGATACCTTGCGGCTCGATATGCACATCAATGTCTTTACCCGTCATGATCGGATCACCGTCGTAATGGATGGCGCCTGGCTCACTGCGTGTGATATGTAGCCGCTTGGTTCTGAAGGTCTTGATCTTCGAGTTGTTGTTCAGCGTCTTCATAAAGAGGTCGGCTGCTACCTGTGGGGCGTCCAGAGCATTGAAGGGCTCCATGATGATCACATCCAACTCACCGTCCTGCATTGTGGCGCCTGGGGCAATATAGGCATTATTGCCGTATTGTGAGGCGTTGGCACAGGCAATAAGGAACGCCTTGTATTTCTTGGTACCCGATTCATCCTCTACCTCATAAGTCTCTGGGCGATAGACCAGTCCTTCCTTCAGCACATTCTCCAAATAAGTTACTGGGCCGCGCTTGCCTGCCTCGGCAAACTTTAGTGAGATAAAGGCATCGAATCCCATACCGCAGGTACAGAAGAAGGGTAGGTCGTTGATCACTCCATAGTCGAAAGCCTCAATCTGACAGGCATTGATGATCTGGATGGCTTTTTTGATATCGAGGGGCAGACAGAGATGACGCGCCAGACCGTTACCCGATCCGCAAGGGATGATGCCAAGGGCCGTCTGGGTATGCACCAGCGACCTTGCCACCTCGTTCACCGTGCCGTCGCCACCGATGGCTACAACGATGTCAACACCTTCAGAAGCACATTCCTTTGCGATCTCCGAGGCATGTCCAGCATATTCTGTCAGTCTGATTTCCGAATCATATAGTTCATGGTCCAGTGTGCGGTCTATCGTCTCGGGGATTTCTTTCTTCGAGTGTGTGCCCGAGATGGGGTTTAAAATGAATACAATCTTCTTCATGCTTGCCATAATCATTTGCAAATATACGAAAATTAGCAGAAAAACCTCCTATTTAGACAAGAAAAAAATGAAAATCAAACATTTATTAATAAAAACTTGCACGTTTTGATAAAAATTGTGTAACTTTGCACCCTGAAACAAAAAAAAATAAAAAGTTACCTACAAAAGGAATGGGACAATTAACAGAAAGATACAAGCAATATCGTGAACCCCAGAAGTTCATGGAGGCTGATGTATATCCTTACTTCCGCGCGATTGAAGGAAAACAAGGAACGGAAGTAGAAATGGGCGGTCACAAGGTGCTGATGTTCGGTTCCAATGCTTACACAGGTCTGACTGGCGACCAGCGTATCATCGATGCAGCCAAGGCTGCGCTCGATAAGTACGGCTCTGGCTGTGCCGGTAGCCGATTCCTGAATGGAACGCTCGACCTGCATGTGCAGTTGGAGAAGGAGATCGCAGAGTTCATCGGTAAGGACGACACCCTTTGCTTTTCAACGGGTTTCTCAGTAAACCAGGGTGTTCTTGCCGTCATCTGTGGTAAGGACGATTATATCATTTGTGATGATCGCGATCATGCTTCGATTGTTGACGGTCGCCGTCTGTCGTTTGCCAAGCAGCTCCATTACAAGCACAACGATATGGAGGATCTTGAGCGCGTGCTGCAGAAGCTGCCCCATGAGGCCATCAAGCTCATCGTGGTAGATGGCGTCTTCTCTATGGAGGGCGACCTGGCTAATCTGCCTGCCATCGTAGAGCTGAAGCACAAGTACAACTGCTCAATCATGGTCGATGAGGCTCATGGCATTGGCGTATTTGGTCGTCAGGGTCGTGGTGTATGCGATCATTTCGGTCTGACCAAGGAGGTCGATCTCATCATGGGCACCTTCTCTAAGTCACTGGCTTCGATTGGCGGTTTCATTGCTGCCGACTGGGATATCATCAACTATCTGCGTCACACCTGCCGCACTTATATCTTCTCGGCTTCAAACACGCCCGCTGCTACTGCAGCCGCTATGGAGGCTCTTCACATTATCCAGCGTGAGCCCGAGCGCATCGAGCGTCTGTGGAAGGTTACCAACTATGCCCTGCAGCGTTTCCGTGAGGAGGGCTTTGAGATTGGTGAGACCGAGAGTCCCATCATCCCGCTTTACGTACGCGATGTAGATAAGACATTCCTCGTGACAGCACTTGCCTTCAAGGCCGGTGTGTTTATCAACCCCGTGATACCTCCCGCTTGTGCACCTCAGGATACGCTCGTGCGTTATGCCCTGATGGCTACTCATACCGAGGAACAGGTTGACCGTTCGGTGGTTGCCTTGAAGAAAATCTTCGTAGAACAGGGAATTATTAAGTAAAAAACCAAATAAATTGCGGAAAAGTTTGCAAGGGTCGCAGAAAATGTGTACCTTTGCAGCGCTTTTAAGAAAAGCGCACCGCAAAACGAGGTGTAGCGCAGTTGGTAGCGTTCCTGGTTTGGGACCAGGCTGTCGCAGGTTCGAGTCCTGTCACCTCGACCACCCTTAATAAATAAACCGCTGATTCATAATGGATTAGCGGTTTTTTTATGCTTTTTTCCCCGAAAATTCCCAAATTTCGGGGAAAAATTGGGGAAAAAATACGGGTGTTCTCTATTTGAGGTGTCTTTTCTGTTTTTATGACATAATTCGGACTGTATTTGATTTACAATGCTTTTCATTTACTTGCAGCCTATCTTCGACGAAGTCAGAGTATGGATTATTTCTGGATTAGAAAAATATTGAGGCCAACTAATTCAATTAATTCAATAAATTGAAATTTCCTAATAATTGAACTGCATAGCGACAACAAACAGGCAGCATCCACGATGGGGTGCTGCCTGCTGCTGTTTTAACAAGATGACTTCTCATTACGAGACCTCAATGGCCTTGGTGACCTTCTCCTTCGGTTCAGTCTTCGGCATGGTGATGGTCAGGATGCCGTCCTCAACCTTAGCAGAAATCTGGTCTTTCACCACATCGTCTGGCAGCACGTAGTTCTGCTCGTAGTTAGAGTAGCTGAACTCACGGCGCAGATAGTGATGGTGCTTGTCC
>CACZTJ010000029.1 GCA_902784065.1 uncultured Prevotellaceae bacterium
AATTATGGAATTAACAGGTAAAATTATTGCCGTTCTTCAGGCAAACAGTGGTGTATCTAATCGTACTGGCAATCCTTGGATGTCACAGGAGTATGTGATCGAGGTTCCAGGACAATATCCCCGCAAATGTCTTTTCCGCGTTTTTGGCGAAGACCGTATCAAGCAGTTCAATATTCAACAGGGAGAAGACGTCACTGTACAGTTCGATATTGATGCGCATGAGTATAATGGACGATGGTTTAATGAAATCCGAGCATATAATGTAACTCGTGGTCAGGTTCAATCTGTAGCACCTGGTGCAGCAACATTCCCGCCAGCTGGTGGTGCAACAGCGCCGTTCCCACCAGCACAGGAACCTGCATCTGAAGGATCTGCAGATGATCTGCCGTTCTAAAATTCAAATCCTTTAATTTTATTAGGGCTGTTCTTAAACAATGAGAACAGCCTTTTATTTTTCATTTTATATAAAAGGAGAGTATTCGATTTAATCTATTTATCATAATACTGATTCAGATATGAATTGATTGTTTATAACTGATAGGCATTAATTCATGGTTTTTAGCATAGATCACGATCCTCTAAAACTTTGAATTTTGCGCGCTGTTGTACAAGTGATTCCAAATTTAAGAAAAATGAAATGGTTGTTTCTTCATTGGCTGGACAACTGGCTAACGTTTTTCCAATTGGACTAATTATGGCGCTCTGACCACGATAATGACAATACTTGTCGTCACCAACACGATTACAAGCTATAACGAATGCCTGATTTTCGATAGCTCTGGCTCGTGTAAGAATTTGCCACGCATTCTGTCGTGAATCCGGCCAGTTGGCTACACATATTATAATATCATATTTTAAAGACTCTGCATAACGACTCCATACAGGAAAACGCAAATCATAACATGTGAGTAACAAAATCCGGAATCCCATGTATTCTACAACCGTATGTCCTCCTCCAGGCTTAAAATATTGGTCTTCATGACCATAACGGAATAAATGATGTTTATCATAATATGAAACAGTACCCTTCTTTCCATCCACAAAATAATGGCGGTTTCTGAATATGCCATTTTGCGAAATTGCAAGACTTCCACAGATAGCACAACCATATTCTTGAGCCGTCTGTTTCATCCATGATAATACTTTACAATTTGTTTCGTCTTCAGCAATACCAAATGGCTCTGTTTCGAAACCAGTACTCCACATCTCTGGTAATACGTAAAGGTCACTATCAGGGGCTTGCATCATTAACTTTTCAGCCTTTTTGATATTCTCTTCGGGATTCCCCCAAGAAATATTGAGTTGTAGAATCGTAACTTTCATCTGATATAAAAATCTTGTGTTAATTGTTGATACCAGGAACTTCTGACGTTTGGAGTGTATTCTATAATACCTTCTTCTATAAATAATTCATTTTTAGGATATTTTGAAAATTCAATCAACTGACGCTTTGATTCTTTTTTAGGCGTTGTTCGTATCATACAGACACGTGTTAGAAAGAATCCTGCCAAGCATGCTTCAGCCTCTATTGACGAACGACACTCCGATGGAATCACTAAAGAAAAAAGACCGTTTGGTTTCAATAATCTATATGCCGATCTCATGAGTCCTTCATATGTCAGACTGATGGTATGACGGGCCATTGTGCGCTGTTGGTCAGGACATGTCAAAGCATCAACAAAATATGGTGGATTGCTAACGATGGCATAAAACCCTTCTGTGTCCTCAAAATCCAAGATGTTTTTATGACAAATGGTAATCCTTGAAGCAAAAGGAGATGCCACCACATTTTCTTGTGCCTGACTGACGGCATCCTGATCGATATCGATTCCTATAACAGATGCATCAGGGAAACGTTGGGCCATCATCAGGGCAATGAGTCCTGTACCAGTTCCAATGTCGAGGATACGGGCCGATGTGACGGGTACATGAGCCCATGCACCCAATAACATACCGTCTGTACCCACTTTCATCGCACAACGCTGCTGATGAACGGTAAACTGTTTGAACTGGAAGTAATCATTTGCCATATTTTCGCTACAAAGGTAGTATAAAAAATCGATTATTCGAGTGAAAAAGCAAATTATTTGTTAATTCTTTAATCCTACATTCGTCTTTCTTATTTATTTTTAGTAACTTTGCACCCGTTTTTTAAAAGAGGAACTAATATTAGAATATGAGTAATCAGAATAAGAATTCAGCATTTCAGATGATAGCCGACATTGAAGGGGATATTAATGATGTTCTTAATGTCAAAGCCCCTGATACGGTGCCTATCTTGCCTGTGCGAAACCTCGTATTGTTTCCAGGAGTGGTCTCCCCTATCCTCATTGGTAGGGATTCCAGTAAAATAGTGATTCAGAAAGCCGAGAAGAAAGGTGAATTGATTGGTGTGGTATGTCAGCGTGATCCTGAGGTTGATGTGCCGTTGCAGGAAGATCTTTATAAGACTGGTGTTTTTGCCAAAGTGATGAAGTTGTTGACGCTGCCTAATGGCAACATTACGGCTATCGTACAATGCCATAGCAGACTGCAGCTTAATCAGATCACGAAGACTTCCCCCTATCTGGAAGGTAAAGTGGAAACGCTTACTGATCTGGATCCAGAGAAGAGAGATCGTGAGTTCAAGACAGCGATGGAAGACCTTCGCGACTTAGTTAATGATTATATTAATGTGAGTGAGGATATCCCTGACGAGGCGTCGTTTGCCATCAAGAATATCACTAACGATATTTTGGCGTTGAACTTTGTCTGCTCTAATATGCCTTTCCCTGTGAAAGAGAAGATCAAACTGTTGGAGATGGAGTCTGTCAAGGAACGCCTCTTCAACGTGATGAAGATCATCAATCGTGAGATCAATCTCCAGAATCTGAAGGCCGACATCCGTAACAAGACCCGTGAGGATATCGATGAGCAGCAGCGTAATTATTTCCTGCAGCAGCAGATCAAGAACATGCAGGCAGAGATGGGTAACGAGTCTTCGCCTGAGAAATATGAGTTGATGAGGAAAGCTGAAGGTAAGAAATGGCCTGCTGAGATCAGCAAGACTTTCTATAAGGAAGCCGACAAGCTCGACAATCTGAATCCTCAGAGTCCTGAGTTTAATGTTCTGCTCAATTATCTCCAGACCCTCGTCAGTCTGCCTTGGGGTGAATATACCTCCGACGATTTGGATTTGAAGCGTGCCCAGAAGATCCTGGATCAGGATCATTATGGCATGGAGAAAGTAAAAGAGCGTATCCTCGAATATATGGCGGTACTCGCCCTGCGTGGTGACTTGAAGAGCCCTATTCTCTGTCTATATGGTCCTCCGGGTGTAGGTAAGACCTCTCTTGGCAAATCGATTGCTTCTGCCATGAAGCGTAAATATGTGCGTGTATCATTGGGTGGCCTTCATGATGAAGCCGAGATTCGCGGTCATCGTCGTACCTATATTGGTGCGATGCCTGGTCGAATTATCAAATCCATTCAGAAAGCTGGCTCTAGCAACCCAGTGTTTATCCTGGATGAGATCGACAAAGTGACACAGATGACTCATAATGGCGATCCTGCATCAGCGATGCTGGAGGTGCTCGATCCTGAGCAGAACTACGCCTTCCATGATAACTATCTCGATGTGGATTATGACCTGTCGAAGGTACTGTTTATCGCTACTGCCAATAACCTGAGCACCATCCCTCGTCCCCTACTCGACCGTATGGAGATTATTGAGGTCAGCGGCTATATCACTGAGGAGAAGATTGAGATTGCCAAGCGCCACTTGATTCCCCGTGAGTTGGAGAATACAGGCTTGAATGTCAAGGGACTGAAACCGACGTTCAACAAGGCGGCTATTGAGATGATCATTGAGCGCTATACCCGTGAAAGTGGTGTTCGTCAGTTGGAGAAGCAGATTAACAAGTCTCTCCGAAAGATTGCATACAAGCGCCAGTTGGAGGATAACGCCAACTACAAGAAGATTACACCTGCAGAGATTGAGGACCTGCTGGGTAAACCGCCATTCTACCGCGATATTTATCAGGGTAATGATTACGCTGGTGTGGTCACAGGACTTGCCTGGACAAGTGTGGGTGGCGAAATCTTGTTTATCGAGACTTCTTTGTCGAAGGGAAAAGGCAATAAGCTCACTTTGACAGGAAATCTTGGTGACGTGATGAAGGAATCGGCAATCCTGGCGCTTGAGTATGTCAAGGCACATGCTGAGACCCTGAATATCGACTACCGTATCTTCGACAATTGGAATATCCATATCCACGTGCCGGAAGGTGCGACACCAAAGGATGGTCCTTCTGCTGGCATCACCATTGCCACTTCCATTGCCTCTGCCCTTACACAGCGCAAGGTTCGTAAGAATACGGCTATGACTGGTGAGATCACACTTCGTGGTAAGGTGCTGCCTGTAGGCGGCATCAAGGAGAAAATCCTGGCTGCCAAGCGTGCTGGCATCACAGATATCGTGATGTGCCGTGAGAACGAGAAGGATATCCTCGAGATTCCTGATATGTATCTGAAAGGGGTAACCTTCCATTATGTGGAGAACGTACAGGATGTGTGGCATTTCGCGTTGACAGATGAGATTGTTAAGAATCCGTTGGACTTCACCATCCAGGAAGACGAAAAGAAAAGCGAGAAGAAATGACGTTTGAACTGCAACATACTGACACAGCCAGTGATGCACGTGCAGGTATCATCACTACCGATCATGGGCAGATACAGACACCGATCTTTATGCCCGTGGGAACAGTTGGTAGTGTGAAAGGTGTGCATTTCTCTGAATTGCGCGATCAGATCAAGGCGCAGATCATTCTGGGAAACACTTACCATCTGTATCTCAGACCTGGTCTCGACATCCTGCGTAAAGCAGGCGGCCTGCATCGGTTTAACACATGGGACCGTCCGATCCTCACTGACAGTGGTGGTTTCCAGGTGTTCTCACTGACCGGCATTCGTAAACTGCGTGAGGAAGGTTGTGAGTTCCGCAGTCATATTGACGGTTCAAAGCATATCTTTACACCAGAGAACGTGATGGATACGGAACGTGTGATTGGGGCTGATATCATGATGGCACTTGATGAGTGTCCTCCGGGCCAGAGCGATTATCAGTATGCTAAGAAGTCACTGGGACTCACCCAACGATGGCTGGAACGCTGTATGAAACGTTTTAATGAGACGGAACCATTGTATGGCTATAATCAGACACTGTTCCCCATTGTTCAGGGTTGTACCTATAAAGACCTGCGTCAGGATGCAGCCAAGCATGTCTGCGACATTCTGGGGCAGCTGAACGATGGTGGTGGAGCCTCTATTGGTGGACTGGCTGTAGGTGAACCTACTGAAGTGATGTATGATATGATAGAGGTGGTGAATGAGATTCTGCCTAAGGACCGTCCCCGTTATCTGATGGGGGTCGGCACCCCGCAGAATATTCTTGAAGCCATCGAACGTGGTGTTGACATGTTCGACTGTGTGATGCCCACCCGTAATGGCCGTAATGCCATGCTCTTTACCTATGAAGGTACGATGAACATGCGCAACAAAAAGTGGGAAGATGATTTCTCACCTATTGACCCTGATGGTTGTTATATCGATCAGTTGCACACAAAGGCATACTTACATCATCTCTTTAAGGCCCAGGAGCTACTTGCCATGCAGATTGCCTCGATTCATAACCTGGCATTCTATCTGCGACTGGTCACTGATGCCCGTCAGCATATCCTTGCAGGTGATTTCGTACAGTGGAAACGTAGTGTCATAGACCAATTAGGACAACGACGATGAAGAAAGAAGATATGAAACGGTATCTTACCAATATCGCCAAATACTGGCGATTGATGAACCGAGGACTCAGGAAGTTTTGGGGGAAGATCAACCTTTTTAAATTCCTGACGCGCCTCGACCGTTATGTCATGACGAAGTTTATCGGTACATATATCTACTCAATCATCCTGATTATCTCTATCGCCATCGTCTTTGATGTGAATGAGAACCTTTCCAAGTTTGCCACAAATGGTGCTCCGCTGAAGGCGATTGTCTTCGATTACTATGCCAACTTTGTGCCTTACTTCTCCAATCTGTTCTCACCTCTGTTCGTCTTTATTGCCGTTATCTTCTTTACATCAAAGCTGGCAGGCAACAGCGAGATCATCGCGATGCTGGCAGCAGGTGTCAGCTTCAAGCGGCTCATGAAGCCATATATGATCTCTGCTGCCCTGATAGCCGTGGTGAATTACGTCCTGATCTCAAGCGTGATTCCGCATGGCACAGTCGTCCGCCAGGATTTCGAGGCAAAATACAAGAACTCCAAGCGTACTACTTCAGCATCGAATGTACAGCTGATGGTTGGTCCAGGTATTATTGCCTATATCCAGAACTACGATAACCGCACAAAGACAGGATATGGCTTCTCACTGGATAAGTTTGAGAACAAGAAGCTGGTCAGTCACATGACGGCTTCTACCATCCGTTACGACTCTATTAGCGATACCCGTTACCATTGGAGAGCCAGCAACTATAAGATCAGGAAGCTGAAGGGTCTTCGTGAGGAGATAACGACTGGCAATATGATTGATACGCTGATTCAGATGGAGCCAATGGACCTGGTCTTCTCCAAAGGTCAGCAGGAGACGCTTACTTCTTCCGAGTTGCGACAGTATATCTCCAAGCAGACGGAACGTGGCTCTGGAAATGTGGTACAGTATGAAGTGGAGTACCATAAGCGTTACGCCACCTCGTTTGCCTCTTTTATCCTGACCATCATTGGCGTGAGTCTCTCCAGTCGTAAACGTAAGGGCGGTATGGGCCTTTACCTGGGTATCGGTCTGGCACTCTCTTTCTCCTATATCCTGCTACAGACGGTTAGCTCCACCTTTGCCATCAATGCGGACACCCCGCCATTACTGGCTGCGTGGATCCCGAATATCTTATATTCTATAATCGCCTATTTCTGTTATCGACAAGCTCCGAACTAATGACATTTGAAGAAACATATCTGAACGATAATATCCTTGATGCACTCTATGATATGCATTTTGAGGATATGACCCCCATCCAGGAACGTTGTATTCCTAAGATTCTCGATGGATACGATGTACTTGGTGTGGCTCAGACAGGTACGGGAAAGACTGCCGCCTATCTGCTACCTATCCTCTCACTACTTGACGATGGCGACTATCCTAATGACGCCATCAACTGCATTATCATGTCGCCGACGCGTGAACTTGCCCAGCAGATTGATCAGACAATGCAAGGCTTCGGCTATTACCTCGATAATGTCAGCAGTGTAGCCGTCTATGGCGGAAACGATGGCGGACGATATAGTCAGGAGATGCGAGGCATGCGTATGGGTGCCGATGTACTCATCGCCACGCCAGGCCGTCTGTTGAGTCATCTGAAGGTGGGTAACCTTGATCTCAGCCGCTGTTCTTTCTTTGTGCTCGATGAAGCCGACCGTATGCTCGACATGGGATTTATCGACGATATTAAGAAGCTGGTGAAAGAACTGCCAGAGAATTGTCAGCGCATCATGTTCTCAGCCACCATGCCCCATAAGATCCGGGAGTTGGCTGTCCAGCTGCTTCATGATCCGATAGAAATAAAGATTGCTGTTTCAAGACCTGCAGAGAAGATCAAGCAGAGCGCGTATGTCTGCTATGACTCCCAGAAACTGGAGATCATCCATCATATCTTCAAACAAGGCGATCTCAAGCGCGTCATCATCTTCTCCGGTAAGAAAGAGCGTGTCAAGGAGATCAACCGCCGTCTGAAGGCCCTGCGCATCAACTGCGACCAGATGCATAGCGATCTCTCTCAACAGGATCGAGATAAGGTGATGTATCGTTTCAAGGCAGGACAGACGGATGTGCTTGTGGCTACTGATATTGTGGCCAGAGGTATTGATATTGATGATATCCGCACTGTCATCAACTACGATGTGCCTCATGATGCCGAGGATTATGTGCATCGTATCGGTCGTACAGCCCGTGCTGACCGTGATGGTGAAGCCATTACCTTTATCAGTGAGGCAGATATCTACCGCTTCCAGCAGATAGAGCATTTTTTAGGCAAGGAAGTAGAGAAGGTGGCTTTGCCTGAAGGACTTGGTGATGCACCAGCATATATCAAGCGAGAGAAGAAACGTTCCAACACCCGGCGCCATGGTCGTTGGCATAGCAGGGGTAACGGAAGGAACTATCGGAAGAAAAAAAATAAAGAATAATACGTGATATGCTGACTACTCCTATTTGCAAGATTAATCTCGGACTCAATGTCGTAGAGAAGCGTCCTGACGGTTACCACAACCTTGAGACGGTGTTTTATCCTGTGCCCATCTGTGATGCGCTGGAAGTCTTCCCCATGGATCCACGGTTCCCTTCACCTGTTGACTGTGACCTGAAAGTCACAAATCTCCATATCGAGGGTGACGAGCAGAAAAATCTGGTGGTAAAAGCCTATCAGCTGTTGAAGCAAGACTTCCCTACCCTTCCCCGCATCCACACACATCTTTATAAAGGTATTCCCACACAGGCAGGTATGGGCGGTGGCTCCAGCGATTGCGGCTTCATGATCACCTTATTGAACCGTCAGTTCAACCTCGGACTCTCCGAGCAGCAGATGATTGACTATGCTGCTAAGTTGGGAGCCGACTGTGCTTTCTTCATCGTCAACCGTCCTGTCTATGCAGAGGGTATTGGTGAGAAGATGCAGCCTATTGACCTAGATCTGAAAGGCTGGCATCTTGCCATTGTGCGTCCGGCTATTCCTGTATCCACAAAAGAGGCCTTCTCGCTGATCACGCCCTGTCATCCTGCGCTCAACTGTCGCGACATTGTGATGCAGCCTGTAGAGACCTGGCGTGGTTTACTCACCAACGACTTTGAGAAGAGTGTCTTTGCCATTCATCCGGAGATTGGCGCCATCAAAGACCGTCTTTATGACATGGGAGCCGTCTATGCTGCGATGTCTGGTTCAGGTAGTAGTTTGTTTGGGTTGTTCCGTTCACCTGTAGATCTCAGTGACTTCAATGCAGAAGGCACTTTCAAGACCTGCATTGCATTGTGACGTGAAAGAAATGGACCTCGATTCACATCGAAGTCCATTCACAACACAAACACAAATTACGGTTCTTTCGAGCCGTATTTTTTTATTGAATACCGTCCTTACGAAGCTTCTCCTGCCACTTCCAGGCACTCTTGAGCACCTCTTCTGTCGGTGTCTCTGCCTTCCAGCCGAGCACTTTGTTGGCCTTGTCAACATTACCCCATACCTGTTCGATATCACCTTCACGACGTGGAGCATACGTCCAGTTCACCTTCACGCCTGTAGCTTTCTCAAAGCCCTGAACAACCTCTAAGGTTGAAAGACCTATACCGGTACCGATGTTGAATACCTCTACGGCATCTGTCTCAGGCTTGTCAAGCACACGCTCCATAGCCTTCACATGAGCCTTAGCCAGATCCACCACATAGATATAGTCGCGGATACAGGTCTTATCAGGGGTGTTATAGTCATTGCCGAAGATCTTCAGCTGCTGACGGATGCCCATAGCTGTCTGTGTCACAAAGGGAATCAGATTCATGGGCACGCCATTGGGCAGTTCACCGATCAGAGCTGTGGGATGGGCACCAATCGGGTTGAAGTAACGCAGGATGATACTCTTGATAGGAGCACCCGAATGGATATAGTCCTGAATGATCTCCTCATTGATCTGCTTGGTGTTACCATAGGGACTCATTGCCTTCTGGATAGGTGCATTCTCTGTGACAGGAAGGTTCTCCTGAGAAGGCTGTCCATATACAGTACAGCTTGAAGAGAAGATAATGCCTTTCACATCATATTTTGGCATCAGTTCCAGCAGATTAATCAGACTGGTCAGGTTATTGCGATAGTAAAGCAGTGGCTTCTCTACACTCTCACCAACAGCCTTTGAGGCTGCAAAGTGAATGATACCCTCAATCTTTGGATACTTCTTGAAAATACCCTCCAGGGCCTCATAATCGCAACAATCAACTTTCTCAAATGCAGGACGGATACCCGTAATCTTCTCGATACCGTCAAGCACATTCTCATTAGAGTTTGACAGGTTGTCAATGATCACCACCTCGTAACCTGCTTCCTGCAGCTCAACTGTTGTATGGCTTCCGATAAAGCCAGTACCACCAGTCACCAAAATAGTTTGTTTCATACCTTTATTATTTTAATACTATATATATGTTATTCGTTCCTATGCCCTGACCAGAGCTATCTGCAACACCTTTGTGGTCTGCGCTGTCACCCTGAACCGGTTGTCTGTCCGATGGCCTACAAGCCAGAGGATCACGTTGTCCTTGTCTGTCACCACCAACTGATTTCGCTTCTCTATCAACGAGCATTTACGGTCTGTCAGGAAATCGCTGACGAGCTTCTTACCTGTCATCCCAAAAGGTACAAATGCATCCCCGTTCTGTACAGTTCTTACAGTGATTGGGAATTTCACCTTTGCTTTATCAATTGTTGCGCAATCATCTGACTTTGAAATAGATACATCTTTTCTTTCTTTGACATCTATACAAAAATCTTCATCAATGCGATAGCGCCCCTCCTCAGGAATTATAACCGATTTCATCGGCATCTTTCTTGGGGCCAGCACCAACTGCTCCCTGTCTATCAGCAAGGTGTAATCCTGCGTTTCGAACGCTCTTCCCGACACCCCTTCCAGATGTTCTGCCAACTGCTCCACCTGCGTGGTATTGAAGCCTTTCTTCGACAGCCATTCATGCAGAAACAGCTCTGGCGAGGGCAACTGCTGCAGCTTTTGGATGGATACACTTTCCGTCTCAGTGTTCTTATCACAGGCGATGAGTACGCGTTTTTGCTCATCTACTGCTGCCGTTATCACCTTTTCTGATTCCTGCATAAACCGGGCCGTTTTACCGATATTCTCTTCCACATTCGGATTGATCTGCTCCAACAGCGGCAGCACGTTCAGGCGTATCTTGTTTCTAACGACATCATCCACAAGATTGGTCGAATCCATCACATAGTCCTGACCGATGGAATGGAGATATGCCTCTATCTCCTGACGACTGACCTCTAACAGCGGTCTGACAATCTCACCGTTACTGGCCCGAATGCCTGTCAGCCCGTGTACGCCACTTCCCCTCATCAGGTTCATCAGCAAGGTCTCTACAGCATCATCACGATGGTGGGCCACACAGACCTTCTCTGCACCTATATCCTGTCGCAGTTGCCTGAAATAACCATAGCGTAAGTCTCTGGCAGACATTTCAACACTTACTTGATGTAAGTTGGCGTATTCCATTGTATCAAAGTGAATTAAATGAAGTGGGACGCCTTGCTCCTGACAGAGTTTTTTTACGAATGCTTCATCACGGTTGCTCTCCTCACCTCTCAGGTGGAAATTGCAATGTGCTGCCTCCAAACGATAGCCCAGATCCTTCAGAATGAGCAACAGCGCCACGCTGTCTGCCCCACCGCTCAGCGCTACCAGATGCAGCCCCTCACGACTCAGAAGCCCATGCTTCCCGATGAAATCAGCAACTTTCTTTTTCACTTCTTCACTTATAACTTCTTACTCTACATAAAGCACCAGTCCCTTCAGATATTCACCCTCTGGGTGATAGATATTGATAGGATGATCAGCAGGCTGATGTAGCTGGTGCAGGATACGTACCTTTCGTCTTGCCTGGGCAGCAGCCGTAAAGACGGCATTACGGAAATGATCCTTCGTCACCACCTGTGAACAGCTGAATGTAAAGAGGATACCGCCTGGCTGGATCTTCTGGAACGCCTTGTTGTTCAGTCGGGTATAACCCTTCAAGGCATTATGTAATGCACCACGATGCTTGGCAAAGGCTGGTGGATCGAGAATAATCAGGTCGTATTGGTCACCGGCCTGCTCCAGATACTTGAAAGCATCCTCGCAGAAGGCCTGATGACGCTGGTCACCTGGGAAATTCAGCTCCACATTGTGGTTGGTCAGTTCTATCGCCTTCGCACTACTGTCAACGGAGTGTACCAGCTCTGCGCCACCTCTCATGGCGTAAAATGAGAAACCACCCGTATAGCAGAACATATTCAGTACCCGTTTTCCCTTGGCAAAGCGCTCCAGCATCGAACGGTTCTCACGCTGATCCACGAAGAAACCAGTCTTCTGTCCACGTAACCAATCCACATAGAACTTCAAACCGTTCTCTACAGCCACATTATCATCTGAGCCACCATAGAGGAAACCGTTCTCCATGTCGTCCATAAACGGCAAAGTGGTCTCACTCTTATAGTAGATGTTCTCCAACCTTCCGCCCATCACCTGTACCAGCTGGGCGGCAATAGCCTTTCTACACACATGCATACCGATGCTGTGGGCCTGCATCACTGCCGTCTTCCCATAAACGTCGATCACGAGTCCCGGGAGCATATCACCCTCACCATGTACCAGGCGATAGGTGTTGTTGTCGGGATTGTCGGCAATACCGATGGCTTGACGCATCTTCAAGGCTGAGGCCAGGCGTGAAGCCCAGAATTCATCGTCGATAGGTACATCGCGGAACGTCAGCACCCTCACAGCGATGGAACCGGCCTGATAGTGCCCTGAAGCGATAAAATCGCCGTTATTGGTCAGCACACGCACAATCTCTCCCTCTTCGATGCCCTTGTCTGCATGCTGGATTGCACCAGAGAACACCCAAGGGTGAAAACGGAGCAGACTCTCCTCCTTACCGCGTTTCAGATATATTTGTTTCATCATGTCTCTTGTTTGTCTTCTTCTCTGACCACCAGCTCGTAATCGCCCGTAGCCATGAGTCTCAACACCTCTTCATAGATGCGTACACATGCCCAGGCATCGATGGCTGCATAGATCATCTGGGCTTCTTTCAGGTTGTCTCTTTCCCAGTTCGACAGACGGTCAGCCTTGCTGATACGTTCGCCAAACAGGTTGGCATAGATCTTCACCAAGCTCTGGTCCTCAATACCTATCTCTCTTACCATATCCTGCAAATCCACGAACATACCGGGCTTAAACTCACCCAGTTCCTTCAACGACAGCAGGTCATTCTTCCATGCCAGTCCCACTTTTGTCACCTTCTCGTCACCCAGCAGTCTGGCTACAGCCGGACACATCCCGATATAGTTCAGACGGAACAGGAAACAGATCGATTTGTTGGCCACCTGAAGCAGGGAGCATTTGAAATGCTTTCCTTTGGTGAACGAAGGGCGCGTCTCTGTGTCAAGGCCTAAAACGTCCTGTGACAGCAAGTAATCCACCGCCGTCTCCGCTTCTGAGGGCGTGTTGATGACGACGATCTTACCTTTGTACCCCACTCTTCCTAAAGTGGCAATCGTAGGCTTATCGAACTTATTATATATCAACTTTTTCATTTCTTGGTGCAAAATTACAAAAAAATCATCATTTTTTGATGAAATCTAAGTTTTTTAAACTACTTTTGCAACAAAATTATGAAATCAGACATATATGGCTAAGAAAAAGAATGAATCTAAGGTAAAAAACGACTTTAATCTGACCAAAGTTTTAGGATTCAAAGATATGTTCCACAACGAGAAGCTGAACTTCGTGCTTGGCTGCCTGCTCGTGTGTGTGGCTATCTACCTCATATTGGCATTTATATCCTATTTTTCTACAGGAGCAGCTGATCAGAGTCTGATTGAAGACCCTCGCGACAGTGAGATGATGAATGCGAATCATGAGTTCAGCAATACCTGTGGCAGCGTCGGTTCTTATGCCTCCTGGTTTTTCATCAAGCGCTGCTTTGGTCTGCCAGCCTTCCTCATTCCTGTCTTCATTCTGTTGCTGGGCACCAATCTCATCCGTGCCTTCAAGGTGAATCTGCTCAAGTGGTTCCTGTCGCTCATGATCCTGATGATCTGGGCTTCTGTCACCTTAGCCAAGTTCCTGGCACCATTCATGACTGATGCCTGTTTCAATCCCGGTGGCGATCATGGCGCCTATATCTGTCAATACATCGAGAATCTGGTGGGAGCGCCTGGTCTTACAGCCCTCTTAGGACTGACAGCCATCGCCTTCCTGACCTATATCAGTGCAGAGACCATCTTCTTTATCCGCAAGATATTAAACCCCACCAAGTTTCTGGATAAGGTAAAGTTTAAGATCACGAACAACGATCCTGAAGAGAAGGTTGACTCCTACGAAAAGCAGATTGTTGACAACACAGAGCCCGAGGAAGAGCCCATGGTATTCGACGATCCTGCCCCTCAGAGTGTGGAGTTCCGCGATGACGGCAAGGCCGTTGTGATGGATCAGGGTTATCAGGAGTCTGCGCCTGTTGAGCCCCAAGCACCCAAAGCACTCAAATCGCCTTCTGATGTCGACAAGGTGGACATGGAGATTGAGGTGGCCCAGGGTGAGGCTGCTGCTGATGATATCACCTTAGCCCCAGCCCTTGAGGATCTGGAGCCCTACGACCCGAAGCGCGACCTTGAGAACTATCACTATCCGACACTCGACTTGCTGAAGAAATACGATAACGACGGCAAGCCCTATATTGATATGGACGAGCAGAATGCCAACAAGAACCGCATTGTAGAAGTGCTCCGCACCTTTGGCGTTGAGATTTCCAGCATCAAGGCAACGGTTGGTCCTACCATCACCCTCTACGAGATCACTCTCGCAGCAGGTGTCCGTATCTCAAAGATCCGCTCACTCGAAGATGATATCGCCTTGTCGCTCTCAGCCCTTGGCATCCGTATCATTGCACCTATCCCTGGTAAAGGCACCGTTGGTATCGAGGTTCCAAATGCCAAACCCAGTGTGGTATCGATGGAATCGATCCTCAACTCCAAGAAATTCCAGGAGACAACGATGGAACTGCCCTGTGCGATGGGTAAGACCATCACCAACGAGGTGTTCATGTTCGATCTGGCCAAAGCGCCTCACCTTCTTGTGGCAGGTGCCACTGGTCAGGGTAAGTCTGTCGGTCTGAATGCCATCCTCACCTCTTTGTTATATAAGAAGCACCCTGCTGAGATGAAGATTGTGCTCGTCGATCCCAAGATGGTTGAGTTCAGTGTCTATAAGACCATCGAGCGTCATTTCCTCGCAGCCCTTCCTGAAGAGATGGAGAGCCCGATCATCACCGATACCACGAAGGTGGTCCGCACGTTGAATTCACTCTGCGTGGAGATGGATGCCCGTTACGAGTTGCTGATGGCAGCTGGTGAGCGTAACATCAAGGATTATAACAAGAAGTTCAAGGAGCGTAAGCTCAACCCGGAGAAGGGGCATCGCTTCATGCCTTATATTGTGGTGGTGATCGATGAGTATGGTGATCTGATCATGACGGCTGGTAAGGAGATTGAGCTGCCTATCGCCCGTATTGCCCAGAAGGCACGTGCCGTAGGTATCCACATGATCATCGCCACCCAGCGTCCTACGACGAACATCATCACTGGTACCATCAAGGCTAACTTCCCCGGACGTATCGCCTTCAAGGTCAGTCAGGGTATCGACTCCAAGACCATTCTCGATCGAATGGGCGCCAACCAGCTTATCGGTCGTGGTGATATGCTCTATCTGCAGGGCAATGATCCCATCCGTGTGCAGTGTGCCTTTGTCGACACGCCCGAGGTGGTGGATATCAACAAGTTCATCGCTTCCCAGCAGGGCTATGCTGCTCCTTACGAGTTGCCAGAGCCGAAGATGGAAGAGAGCGAGATGGGCGGTGAGTCTGCCGATGTCGATCTCACCCACCTTGATCCGCTCTTCGAAGATGCTGCCCGTCTGATTGTCAGCAACCAGAGTGGTTCCACCTCCCTCATCCAGCGTAAGTTTGCCATCGGTTACAACCGTGCAGGTCGTCTGATGGATCAGTTGGAGAAAGCCGGTGTCGTTGGTGCCGCCATGGGTAGCAAGCCCCGTGAGGTGCTGATCCTCGACGAGGTAAGTCTGAATAACCTACTTAGTAATCTTAGATAAAAGTAATTAAAGGTAAAAAGAGAAATGAAAAAGATTTGTTTTCTGATCATGGCGGCACTCCTCAGTACCGCCTCTATGGCACAGACCGCAAAGAGTGTTCTTGATAAGGCTGCAGCCCACATTACGGTGAAAGAAGGTGTGAAGGCCGGCTTCAAGATGAAAGGTGGTATTGGCAATGCCAACGGCACCATCTATATCAAAGGCAAGAAGTTCCACGCCACCACACCCAAGGCTACTGTCTGGTTCGACGGCAAGACCATGTGGACCTATCTGAAAGCCAATGACGAGGTGAACATCAGCAATCCTACGGAGGCACAGTTGCAGGCCATCAACCCCTATAACTTCATCAACCTCTATAAGAGCGGCTACGCCAGCACCCTTAACAATACAGGTGGTGCCTACGTGGTACACCTGACTTCCACTGGCAACGACCAGAAGATCAAGGAGCTCTTTATCACCATCGACAAGACGAGCTATCAGCCCAAGCAAGTGAAGCTTCTACAGGGTAAGACCTGGACCATCTTCGACATCATCGAACTCACGAAGACAAAGATTGCCGACTCGCAGTTCCGTTTCAATGCGAAGGACTTCCCTCAGGCAGAGGTCATTGATCTGCGATAACACGTTCTGACTCCATGAACAGGATTCAGCTATATCGGCTTCTGCGTGCGAACAATCGTCTGAGCACACGTCGCAGTCCGCTGTTCGAACAGAGCAAATGGGCGAAAGGTCTTGTCTTCTTCGGAGGCGCGATTTTCGCCCTATACCTTATTATATATGGTATCCTCATCGCTATGTCGTCTGATGGCTATGCTGGAGGGATGGTGTCGTTGATGCCCTTCATCCTGGTGTTCGACTATCTGTTCCGTTTTGTGTTCCAGACCACGCCTGGTGTGATGGTCAAGCCCTATATCCTACAGCCGATATCGCGCTATACGGCTATCGAGTGTTTCCTCATCTCCTCCCATTTCAGCGGCTACAACTTCCTGTGGCTCGCCATGTTCCTGCCCTACTCATACATCAATCTGATAGCAGGTGTAGGCTTCTGGCCGGTATTGATGGAACTCGTTGGCTGTCAGCTGTTCATCATGCTCAACAGTCAGATTTATCTCTTCTTCCGAACGCTCATCAATCGCAGCGTGCTCTGGTTCTTCCCGTCAGCAGTCTTCTACATGCTGCCCTTCGGTCCATTGCTGCTGCATTTCAATGCCCATACCTTCGGGAAGCTGCTCGACTTCTATGCCCTCTGCGGACGTAGCGCCTGGTTACTGCCAGTCTTGCTCGCTGTGCTGGTATTGCTCTTCTTCATCAATCGCTACTTCCAGTTCAAGTATGTCTATGAGGAGATCTCCAGGAAGAAAGAACGTGCCCTGAAGCATATCTCGCAGTTCGGTTTCCTGAATCGTTTTGGTCTGATCGGCGAATACCTGAAGATTGAGATCAAGTCGAACATGCGCAATCGCGCCATGAGAAGCCGTTGCATCATGAGTCTCTCGATCATCATTATCTTCTCGTCACTCACGGCCTATACCGATGTCTATAACAGCACGTTCATGACCAATTTCTGGTGTATTTACTGCTTTGCACTCTTCAGTGTCACCTCGCTCACGAAGTTCATGGGCCAGGAGGGCAACTACATCGACCTGCTCATGGTTCACGAGGAGAATATCATTGCCCTGCTCAAAGCCAAGTTCTGGTTCTATACCATCGCCCTGCTCATCCCCTTCTTCATCATGCTACCAGCCGTCTTCACAGGCAAGTTCACTTGGCTGATGATGCTGGCCTACATGAGTCTCGCAGCAGGTCTGGTACATTTCATCATCTTCCAGTTGGCAGTCTATAACAAGCAGACCATCCCCTTGGAGTTGAAGGTCACCAACAGCTCCAACGTTGAAAACGGCTGGCAGCTGCTCATCCAGATGGTAGCACTCTGTTCGCCAGGCGTCGTTGTCAGCGTAGGCTTCGCCCTGATGGGTGAGACGCCCACTTACATCTTCATGATTCTGCTGGGTCTGGCTTTTGTCATCGCCCATCCTATATGGATCCGAAACATCTATCAGCGCATGATGCAACGGCGTTATGACAACCTGGAAGGCTTCCATAGCACCCGTCAATAAGATGAAATGCCCAAAGACACAACTTTTTTGAAAGAATTTCCATAAAAAGTTTGGTGGTTTCAGAAAAAGTGCGTACCTTTGCACCCGCAAAAAAGAAAGATGCACCCGTAGCTCAGTTGGTAGAGCACCTGACTCTTAATCAGGGTGTCCAGAGTTCGAGCCTCTGCGGGTGTACTTTTTTATGCTTTGCACCCGTAGCTCAGTTGGTAGAGCACCTGACTCTTAATCAGGGTGTCCAGAGTTCGAGCCTCTGCGGGTGTACCGGTTCGAGTCCGGGTATCGGCTCACAAACATTTCCACTTATTTACATGCGGAATTAGCACATCGGTAGTGCACGGGCTTCCCAAGCCTGGGAGGCGGGTTCGATTCCCGTATTCCGCTCTCCCGAGAACAAACAAAGAGATGCAAGCGAAAACTTGCATCTCTTATTTTTTATCTGAGTCTCAGTGCATCTCCCACTTGGATCTGGTAGTCAGGCGTCAGGTTGTTCATCTTATACAGCAACTTCATTCTGATGCCGTACTTCTGGGCTATCGTGTACATCGACTCTCCCTGACGCACATAGTGGCGATAGCCCTTATAGTCTTTAGGTGCCTTCTTCTGCTTCTTCTTCAACCAGATGATCTCGCCTGTCTCCAGCTCGTCACGTTTGTCGCGCTCGTTAAACTTCGCCAGTTTCCTGTAGCTGATACCTGTCTCTTCTGCCAGCGACTTGAAGGTGTCGCCTTGACGCGTGATGACATAATAGTTCTTGTTGAACGCCTTGATCACATGCAGATCATGTCCCTGTACGGGGTGATCCTTCGTGTGCTCAAACATGAACTTATCATAGTGCTTCGCATCGTCATACTGATAGAGCTTATACAACTGGATAATCTCAATCAGTTTTTGGGCATACTGCGGATTGGTGGCATAGCCTGCCGCCTTCAGTCCTTTCGCCCAACCCTTATAGTCGGTCTTACTCAGCGAGAACAGCTGTCGATATCTCGGACTGTTCACCAGAAATTTCGAGTGATCCTCATACGACTCAAAGGCCGAGTCATACGCACGGAAGCATTCATTATCTTCATCATCGTCATGATACACCTTGCGCCCGCTCCAGCCGTTACACTTGATACCGAAATGGTTGTTCCCCCTCACGGCCAGCTCACTCTTGCCGGCGCCACTCTCAAACACACCCTGTGCCAGCGTGATAGAGGCAGGAATACTGTAACGCTGCATCTGCTCGATGGCAACATCCTTATATTGATTGAAATATTGTTGATAGGTCTGATTCCATTTTATCTGACCATAAGCCGTCAGAGACATGAAAAGAGCTATAGTTATCAAAAACTTCTTCATCATTCTTCATTAATTTGTGCAAAATTAATGATATTTCCCGAATTATTCGTATTTTTGCGGAAAATTATTGCAATTTATGGAACAACTGGAACTAAAAACCTGTATTACTGCCTGTCAGCTGGAAGAACTGTCACCAGCTGAGCAGCATCTGGTATCATTAGCCATCGAGGCCACTCAGCGCAGTTATGCCCCCTACTCCCACTTCCGTGTGGGTGCTGCCGTCCTTCTTGAAAACGGTGTCGAGGTCATTGGCTGCAATCAGGAGAACGCCGCCTACCCTTCTGGTCTCTGTGCCGAGCGCACAGCCCTCTTTGCCGCAGGTGCCCAGTATCCCGATGTGCCCGTCTCTACGCTGGCTATTGCAGCCCGAGGCACTGATGGCGAGCTGCTTTCCGAGCCTTGCAGCCCCTGTGGCAGCTGTCGCCAGGTCATCATCGAGAGTGAGACGCGTGCCAAGCATCCCATCCGCATCCTGCTCTACGGTCGCCGTTGCATCTATATCATCGACGGCATCCGTCAGATCATGCCCTTGATGTTCTCCGAGTTCTAATAGCAGCCCAGTCCCTGAGCCGGTGATTGTTCGTTGAGGTGGAAATCATAATCCAGATTCTCCTCATCGATCTTGACGAAATGGTCCTTACCCTGTATCTCGTCTGACGGACTCTCCCAGATGATCTCCTCAAAGTGACTCCCCTCAATGACGGGCGTCCTCAGCAGACAGTTATAAAACTGGTAGTCCATCGCTTCATCGATCTGTTCCCGTTTCAGCACATTCTCATCATAGCCGGTGGCGATTGTTCCCTCACAGTAGAAGCTCTCCAATGGGAAATCGTCTTCACTCGCCAGTCGGATGGCAGCGCCTCGCTCCCCTGTAAACGGATAGAACTGCCCGATCGTGCAATAGCTGATCTCCGCTATGCCACCGGCCACAGCCAGACAGTCTCCTTCCGTATTCGTCAGCTGACAATGGTCAATCCTCACCTTCGAGTTCACCACTCTCACACCGTCGCCCTGACAGTTATGCACCACGCATCTCCACATCTGCAGTCTGTATTCGTCAGGATCCAGCGTCGCCTTGTCCAGCACCACGCCGTCCATTGTGTTTCTGATCGTAGTCTCCACAAACTCATTCCCTGTAGATGACTCATAGAGATGCACGCCGTTCCACTGGCCGCTCACACGGTCGTAAGGCAGATAGTCGAACATCCGATCCAGACGATCGCCCCTCAGTTCGCAGCCCTCCATCTTCAGCGAACCATACACCTCCATGCCCGATTGATTGTGGAAGAAAAGTTGGGTGTTTCTCAAGGTCAGTGTTACGCCCTTTTCAATGGTCATGTTACCATAGATCACCAGCGGCACGTCCGATTCTATCAGTGTATCTTTCTTAATTTCAGGATCATAGAGCTTCTGTGCATCCCATGCCCACGCCCTCAGGTTCACCGACTGCTCGTTACCGTTCTCCAGACAGAAGAGAAGATCCTCCTCCACGAGCTTCGGCTCCAACTGATGGGTAGCCTGTGCCGTCAGTTCCACAAACACCAGGATACTGTCCTTACGTCTGATCTCCACATCGCTCGTCTGCGAACCGTTCGAGTTGTCCAGATAGATACCGTCCACGTTCACCCTGTAGCCCGTCTGGTTACCCTTCTTCAGTCTCACCGTCTTCAGAAGGATGCCGCTATCCTGGCGGTTGTGTACCCAAAAGGCATATGTCGATGAGGGAGTGCCGCTGAACACCGTGTCCATCTTTAGCGTATCCACCTGGAAGTCCAGACGCATGCCAGAGCCCGACGAGAACTTTTCATCATTCTCGCAGGCCACCGCAAACAGCGCACATATCAGCACATAAAAAATCCGTTTCATCTGATGATAAAACGGACTTTTATAAATAATATTGTATTTTATCCAAAGTATCTCTTCAGCAGACCGGCAAAGCCAGCACCATGACGAGCCTCGTCCTTAGCCATCTCATGCACAGTGTCGTGGATCGCATCGAATCCAGCCACCTTCGCATTCTTGGCAATACGGAACTTATCCTCGCAAGCACCAGCCTCTGCAGCAGCGCGCTTCTCCAGGTTGGTCTTGGTGTCCCATACGCACTCACCCAGCAGCTCGGCAAACTTTGCAGCGTGCTCAGCCTCCTCGAAAGCATAGCGCTTGAAAGCCTCTGCGATCTCAGGATAGCCCTCGCGGTCAGCCTGACGACTCATTGCCAGATACATACCAACCTCACCACACTCACCGTTGAAGTGGTTGCGCAGGTCATCGATCATCTCCTGGCTGACGCCCTCTGGCTTACCATCACCAATCTTATGAACGGTAGCGTAAGTCATGTCGGCATCGTCCTTCAACTCAGAGAACTTTGAAGCAGGAGCCTTACAGATGGGGCACTTCTCGGGAGCAGCATCGCCTTCATAGATATATCCACAAACGGCGCAAATGAACTTTTTCTTCATAATCGTATTTGTTTTTTAGTTATAAATAATGTGTCTATTAAAGTTTTTAAACTTCTGTCTGCAAATATACAAAATAAAATCCAATTCTCCAAACTTTTTCCATTTTTTATTTTTCATTAATATTTCCGACTAGAGTCTCATTTTCCCAAAAAGGGCCTTGTTATCTCGACATTCCATTCCTTTGTCATCTCGACTAAGCGAAGCGCATGGAGAGATATCAATAGATTTTACGACACGATCTAACCTCTTCCCCCTACTCTGTCGCAAATCGATTAGGCTGTCGCAACAACTACAACAAGAACCTGGCTTATTTCTTGGAATCAGCCCAGAATCACCGTATCTTTGCATCATCAAAGTTAAGATTCATACGTTAAGTTAAAAATAGATTAGTTGCTTTTTCATTTGGATAATGCTTTTGGTTTTAGTTAGTAATGTTAGCATAGGGGTTCGCAGGGATGCGAGCCCTTTTGCTATTAATCCACCATCATTATCATCCTGTTTCAGTTATTTCAGATTTCAGTTTTATAGGGAGCACTTACTTACCCTAATGAGCTACTACTGATGAAGAATATTAGAATAATATATTTATATATACTATATATATTATATATAGTAAAATTTAAGTTCGACTTTTTATCTATGTCGTACAAAACTGAAAACTGAAATACTGACACAACTGAAACCCGTTTTTTCAAAGCGTGTTTTTTTGCGTGTCTTTTTTTTGAAAAATAATTTACAAGACCCATAAAAAAGTTGTATCTTTGCGTTGTCAAATGAGAGAGGTTGAAAACTCGCCTATTAAGGATTAAATTCTTGGACTAGCCAAGCGAGCAAGCTCGAGCGGCGAGATTTAAATCTAGAAATTGCGAACATTAATGGTAGCAAAATTATCCTTTAATAAGGCTTACTTGAAGCGCTCTCAGGCGAAGAGATACATAGTATCACTTTCTTTGACAGAGTAACAAAACAACTAACTAATTAAAAATTAATCAAAAACTATGGCTATTAAAGTAATTGCACAACGACGTGAAGTAAAACTTGGTAAGAATCCTGATAAGATATTCGAGATCTCTCGACTACGCTCGAGATGACAAATGTTGGGATGACAGTAATCAACAGAAAAACGGAGCGCATCACTGCGCCCCGTTTACTTAATAACCAATTAAAACTAACCTAAAACCTAAACTATAATGTATGAAAAAACTAATTATCTTCTTTATTTTTGACGATGCAAAGGTATAGCAAAAAGCCGACTCGTGAAAATCTCTTCAACGAATCGGCTCTATTTTTCAGTGAAATGAACTATTTCACATTTGTTTATTTATTGATGCGGAAAGGCTTTAGGAGGGGGATCTCTTCGCAGAGGGCATCAGCCAGGAGGTTGGCTACGACCTTGGCACCATATATATTATAATGTGTATTGTCTTGTTTGCCCTTGGGTTCGCTGGGCTCCTCGCCTGGGAGGAACCACATGTGAAGCTTCTTTGAGGCATCTTTGCCAAGACCTTGTTCCAAGTCGTGAGTGATGCGGTTGGCATCGATGAAATAGCAGTTCATGCGCTGGGCAACATCACGGGGCGCCTGGGCATAGAGACCGTGTGTGTCAATCAGCGTGTCGCCCTCTTCCTGCTTAGCCCCATCCTTGAAGGTAGAGCTGCGCAGCTGCTCATCGTCGGCGATGACGGGTGCCTTCACCAAGAAGTTGCGGCGCACCACACTGTTCATCAGCACTGGGATGCCACCATGTTCGCGCGTCTCACGGACAAACTTTGCCAGGTTGTAGTCGAAGGTAGAACCTGGATCGGTGTGTCGTGCAGGCTGGGATTTCTCGTCGTTATGGCCAAACTGGATGATGACATAGTCGCCCGGCTTGATCTTCTCCAACACCTTGTCCCAACGGCCTTCGTCGATAAAGCTCTTGGAGGAACGGCCATTGACAGCGTGGTTATCCACTACGATATAGTCGGGATCGAAGCAGTTCTGGAGCATCATTGCCCAACCGCGTTCTACCTTTCCACCGGTGGTATCCTTTTTGGCTGCGGTGGAATCGCCAATCACAAAGATGGTGGTGGCATGATCCTTGGTGGCAGCAGTAAAGAGGCATACGGCTGCAACAAGGATGGAGAAAATCATTGCTTTCTTCATGAGTTTACAATTTTGATGAGTTCATCGATGGTAACCAGTTGCTGGTCGCCTGTCTGCATGTTCTTAAGGGTGAGCTTGCCTTCTGCCATCTCGTTTTCACCGGCCAGCGCCACATAAGGCACCTGCTTGGCATTGGCATACGACATCTGTTTCTTCATCTTCGATGAATCGGGGAAAATCTCTGTGCGGATGCCTGCAGCTCGCGCCTTGGCTACAGCTGGCAGGCAGTAGGCCGTCTCCTTATCGCCAAAGTTGATGAAGAGCAACTGGGTGCCGTTGACAGCATCCTTCGGATAGCAGTCGAGGGCATTGAGCACATCGAAGATACGATCGACACCAAAGCTGATGCCTACGCCAGAGATGCCTGGCATTCCGAAGATGCCCGTGAGGTTGTCGTAACGACCACCACCCGTGATGGAACCAATCTGCACATCGAGGGCTTTCACCTCGAAGATGGCACCTGTGTAGTAGTTAAGACCACGTGCCAAGGTGAGGTCAAGCTGGATCTCGTTCTTCAAGCCGAGTGTCTTCAGGGTATCGAGGATGAAACGGGTCTCCTCTACTCCCTTCAGGCCTGTCTCGCTCTCCTGGAGCACTGAGGCGATGGTGTTAAGCTTTTCATCGTTGGTGCCTTCGAGTGAGATGATGGGCTGCAGCTTAGCAATCTGATCGTCAGAGAGTCCGTCAGCACGCAGCTCTTCGTTTACATTATCTATTCCAATTTTATCGAGCTTATCGATGGCTACGGTGATATCGACGATCTTGTCGGCAGCACCGATGACTTCGGCAATTCCTGTGAGAATCTTACGATTGTTAATCTTAATCTGTACGCGTACGCCAAAACGGGAGAAAACGGTATCGACGATCTGCATGAGCTCGACCTCGTTGAGCAACGAGTCGGAGCCTACGATGTCGCCATCAAACTGCCAGAACTCGCGATAACGTCCCTTCTGAGGACGATCAGCACGCCACACTGGCTGCATCTGATAACGCTTGAAGGGCAGCTGCAGCTCCTCACGGTGCATCACCACATAACGGGCGAAAGGCACGGTGAGATCGTAACGAAGGCCCTTCTCACAGAGCTTGGCTGCCAGATGCAAGGCATTGCGCTCCTGCAGCTCCTCGTCGCTGACCTTGTTGAGGAAATCGCCAGAGTTGAGTACTTTGAAGAGCAGCTTGTCGCCCTCCTCGCCATATTTACCCATCAGCGTTCCGAGTGTTTCCATGGCTGGGGTCTCTATCTGCTGAAAGCCATAGAGCTGATACACCTGTTTGATGGTGTCGAAGATATAGTTGCGCTTCGCCATCTCCAATGGAGAGAAGTCGCGTGTACCTTTAGGAATACTTGGTTTCTGTGCCATTATATTTATTTTCTAACAATAGTTTGATCTCTGTCGGGACCGATTGAGATGATCTTGATAGGTGTTTCGAGCTGCTTCTCCAGAAAGGCGATGTAATCGCTGAATTCCTTCGGGAACTGATCCTCACTTGTAAACTTTGTCATATCAGTCTTCCAACCTGACAGCTCCTCATAAACCGGCTCAATACCCTCTTCGATGTCGTAAGGGAAATAGTCGATTTCAACGCCATTCTGCTTGTAGGCCACACAGGCCTTGATGGTGTCGAAGCCATCGAGCACGTCGCTCTTCATCATGATGAGCTGGGTAACACCATTCACCATGATAGAGTATTTCAGGGCTACGAGATCGATCCAGCCACAACGGCGCTCACGACCAGTAACTGCACCATACTCATGACCAAGGTCACGGATCGTCTTACCCGTTTCATCGAACAGCTCTGTGGGGAACGGACCTGCACCAACACGTGTGCAGTAGGCCTTCATGATTCCAAAGACCTCTCCGATCTTGTTGGGACCGATGCCCAGACCTGTGCAGGCACCTGCGCAGATGGTGTTGGAAGAGGTGACAAAGGGATAAGAACCGAAATCGACATCGAGCATCGTACCCTGGGCACCCTCGCAGAGCACGCTCTTGCCGCTCTTCAGGATATTGTTGATCTCGTGCTCGGAGTCAACGATGGGGAACTGGCGCAGGTACTCGACACCCTCGAGCCACTTCTTCTCGACCTCCGTGATGTCGTACTCAAAGTTGAGTGACTTCAGGATAGCGTCATGACGAGCCTTGGCCTTGGCATATTTCTCCTCGAAATGATCGAGGATATCGCCAACGCGCAGACCATTACGTGACACCTTATCTGTATAGGTGGGACCAATACCCTTACCTGTGGTGCCTACCTTGTCCTTACCCTTCTGGGCCTCATAGGCAGCATCGAGCACACGGTGGGTGGGCATGATGAGATGCGCCTTCTTAGAGATGTGAAGACGTGAATGCAGATCATGGCCGCTGGCCTCAAGGGCTTTTGCCTCGTCCATAAACAGGTCGGGAGCCAAAACAACACCATTGCCGATAATGTTGACCTTTCCACCCTGGAAGATTCCTGATGGAATGGAACGCAGCACATACTTCTGGCCTTCGAACTCAAGCGTATGACCAGCATTTGGACCACCTTGGAAGCGGGCCACCACATCGTACTTCGGGGTCAGTACATCGACCACCTTACCTTTTCCTTCGTCGCCCCACTGCAAACCGAGCAGGACATCTACTTTTCCTTTGTTCATAATGCGTAATTTATTCTGTTTTTGACTTTCTCTCTGAACGGCGCTTTCGGGTGAGCTTTGACTGACAAGTGCTGCAGACACCATAGACATAGAGGTTGAACCCGTCTTTACGGAAGCGCTTCAGGTGGATACTCTCAATGACAGAAACAATCTCTGGAGAGGCGATCTCCGTCACCTTGCCACATTCGGTGCAGATCTGGTGACAGTGATTACTGTTGCCGTAATAGGCCTCGTATTTCGTGGAGCCTTGTAGGCGATGGCGCATCACCAGCCGGATCTCCATAAAGAGGTTGAGCGTATTGTAGAGCGTAGCCCTGCTCACAGGGAAATCATATTTCTCTGCCAACTGCTCTTTCAGTTCATCGAGGGTGAAATGGCCTTTGTTAGCATAGATGGCACGCAGAATGGTGTAACGCTCGGGTGTCTTGCGATGATGGGTCACCTCAAGATAGTTGTCTAGAATGCGTGTTACAGACTTGATTACTGCTTCTTTCATCTAATTTTTCACAAAAACCGTACAAAGGTACGCATTTTCAAGGAGATGAAAGAGAGTTTATCTATAAAAAATCTAAATTAGCCTGTTTTAATGCGCTTTTCGCTATCCGTTCGTACACCAGACCTAAATCGGCGAAGCGTTGAACAGCTGCCATGGCGGCTTTGCGCACAGGGATGCTGTCGCCCTGAAGCGCAGCCAACGCCTGATCGATGAATTCGTGGATACCACGCTCGTTAGGCTCCTGACCATTCATGAACAGACGACTAATGACATGGAAGCCACAGAGCTGATAAAGGGGCTCTGGAGATGCAATCCAGGCAAAAGCCTTCGCTGGCGCATAAGGCAGATGCTGATAGAGGTTGAAAGCTGCCAGCTCAGCAATCTCTTGGGTGGGCGTCTGCTCCATCCAGATATCGATGACTTCGGGCAAAACCTCATCGGCAGGCATCACCATCGTAGCCAGGATCTTACACTCACGCACATTCTCTTTCCACAGGGCAATGGCCAGATCGTAGTTCTTGCCGAGTTCATCTGCTTTTTCACGAAGACGAGGCAGCGTGGCACCCCAATTCAGTTTGTAATCGACACCTTTTGAGCGCATGGACGCAGCAATCGATCCGTCCATCATCTGGCGGAACGACTGCTTGATGTCCTTAACTTGCTGTTGTATATCCATATTCAGATCAGTGTAGCATACGAATTACTGTAGCGGAGCATCTGATGGGCATAGCTCTCGCCATAATAGACGTTGACATCGACAATGTTGCCCGAAGCATCATAGACCGGCAGCAACACGGGGTTGATGAATCCTTTGTAGGGCGCGAGGTTCAGGCGCTCATAACGGGCCAGCACCTCAGCATGGATGGCGGGATCAACCTGAACAGCATAACGCTCTACCAGCTGACGAGCCGCCTCATAGTCGCCCTCACTCTTGATGCGCTGGATCTCAGCCAACAGACGGGCAATGAGCTGGCGCAATGCCTCATAATCGGTGATTTCAACGTAGGTCTTGCCTGCTCGTGACACCAGATGCAGGCAATCGCCGTTATCATGACACCAATGAGCGATGAGCGCTCGATTGCGCATGTGGGCCTCTTCGATCTGATGGCCAGGGGTGATGCGGATGAGTTGCGTCATCAGTCCATTCATCATATAGGTATAGTACTGAGACTTATAGGCTTCACCGTCAGGCAGGAGGCCGAGCTCCACCAGTTTGGGATCCGCCATATAATAAAGGCCGAAGAGATCGGCACGGGCTTCCTCAATCGTATTGCCATAAGCCTTTAAGGCATCGGGATCGACACCAGGCAGCAGCTGACCGCTACCATGCCCCAGACACTCATGGAGGTCGGTATGCAGATCGTCGCAGATGTCGCCATAGGTCTCGATGAGATGGAGCGTTTCGGCATCAATCACAAACTCCTCCTTGAACCCACTGCCTTTCGATGCCTTATTGTAAGCGTCGGTGATATTACTGATAGTGATACTCTTAGAGCCGTATTGAGCACGAATCCAGTCTGCATTGGGCAGGTTGATGCCAATGGCAGTAGAAGGATACTCGTCGCCACCTAGCATGGCAGCGCAGATGACATTGGCAGAAACGCCCTTCACCACTGATTTACGGAAGCGGTGATCCACTGGAGAGTGGTCTTCAAACCACTGGGCATTGCGACTGATGGTCTGAGTGCGCTGGGTCGCTTCTTTGTCGATATACTCTACAAGTCCTTCCCACGAGCCCTTCAGTCCTAAGGGGTCGCCATAAACCTCGATGAAACCGTTGATGAAATCGACAGAGGCATCATGCTCCTGTAACCATTCAATACAATATTGATTGAAAGTCTGCAAATCGCCTGATTGATAATAACTTATCAAAAGAGAAATAACCTTTTTCTGTTGCTCGTTCTCTGCCACAGAGAGGGCTTTCTCCAACCAATATATAATATGTAGGATGGCATTGGCGTATTTCCCGTTGGCTGACCATACTTCCTCACGAATGACTCCATCGGCTGTTTTCACGAGCGTGGAGTTCAGTCCGAAAGAAGGAGGCGTAGAGGAATTCTGGGCGAGCTTCATCTGCGCATAGAAAGCCTCTGCCTCTGCCTGAGTCACCCCATCATAGAAATGACACGCTGAAGT